>CAMLSH010000128.1 GCA_946482625.1 uncultured Opitutaceae bacterium | reverse complement strand
TCGCCGAGCTCTTCCCCGAAGCCGTATCCAGCGTCCAGGCACATCCACCCGCCGCTCCCGCCAGCGGCTCCGACACAGCGGCCACCGACGAAAACACCGCTCGCAGCGAACACGCGGAAAACATCCAGACGCTCTTCTACCTCATGCGCGTCATCCAGATCATGGAGGACGCGTGGGTGGGCGCCGAACTCAACGAGTACTGGTCGCACCCGCTGAACGCCGGCTGGATGAGTTATTTCCAACGCTGGGCCTCAACCCCGTCGTTCCGCCACTGGTGGCCAGTACTGCGCTCCGTTTACAGCGCCGGATTCCGCCACTTCGTCAAAGAACGCTTTGACCTCCGCCTGCCGCGCGGCGACTACGACAAACCTGCCGCCCGCCTCGATCTCCACCCCCTCGGCCAGCTCGATAAAATTCCCGACTCCCATGCGTGGAACCAATGGCGGCTTCGCTATGGCCCGCCGGAGCTCGCCGGCAAAAAAGCGCTCAGCTACGCACTCACATTGGAAGCCGCCGGCGAAAAGCCGTCCGGCCCGCCGATCGATGTCGGCTTCCTTCTCTACCACGAGCACCACGCCGAAAACGGCCGTCATCACGTCAGCTGGGACTGCCGCGAGATGTTTGTCCCGCACGCACTCAACGGCGCCGGCATCTCCGCGCGCTTCCTCGAAAGCACGCTCGACTACTTCCGCGACCGACAGCCCGGCGTCTCGGAACTCCGCGTCGATATCGACTACGAAGACGACACCGCCACCCGCCGTAACGCCCGCCCCAACCGGGCCGCCCGCCTGGAACGGGTGCAGACCATCAGCTTTTACAAGAGCCGCGGCTTCACCTATCTCTCAGGCAAAGACATCTCGATTCTTTGTTTCGACCTGGATCGCGCCCGCGCCGAACGCACGGACCGCCGATCCCGCCTCAAAGGCATGTAACACCTCAGCTCGTCCGAGGCCGCACTTCGAGTCTCACAAACCCTGATACGACCCGCCAGCCCGCCGTCGCCGGCTCACGTCGCGTACGCGTTGTCGGAACGCCCGACAAGTTCGCCTTGGGTCGATTGATAAACGTCCGTCGACAACATTTCCGTCGGACTCGCCCCCCGCCAGATCGGCACGTCGCGCGGAAGCGCCGCGAAATGCGCCGTGAGCCGGTTGCGGAAAAACATCTGCTCATCCGGAGCAGTCGGATGCCACGTTTTCACCAGATGCGTGTACATCTGCCGCGGAGTCAGCACCGCGCCGTTCGCGATGAAGTAAAACTCGGTGCCACGGACGTTCCTAAACGCGGGCGTGAAGCCCCAAACGAAATCGAACCGATAGAAAAAAAAGCCATCCCGGATCAATTGCCGGGCCATCTCATCAAGCTGTCGTCGGGTGTAGTTCATGCAGCATAACCCCGCCTGAGCAGCGGGTAATAATTCCGAAATCCATTTAGCTTCTGCCATGCCATCGCCCTGGCTGGATAAAAGTGCTCACCGAACCCCATCAACGATTTACAGACGCTCCGCCCCCGCATTTCGCGCCACCGCAAACGGATCGCCGGAGTCACTATGAAAAATTCTATGTTCGGTTTTTCCGCTGGCGGTTACCTCTCAACAAAACCGATGCCCGCCGACTCCGACCTTCTCCAGCGCTATGCCGACGACCATTCGGAGGACGCCTTCGCCGAACTCGTCCGCCGCCATCTCGACGGCGTTTATTCGTCCGCCCTGCGCCGCGTCGGCTTCGACACACACCTCGCGCAAGACGTCGCCCAAGCCGTGTTCGTCTCACTCGCCCGCCAGTCCCGCGGGCTCGTCTCCCACCCGTTTCTCACCGCCTGGCTCTACGCCACCACGCGCAACGAAGCCGCCAACACCGTCCGCCGCGAGCGCCGCCGCAAAACCCGCGAAGCCGTCGCCCCCGTCATGAACGAAATCAACGATTCCTTGTCCGCCGAAGCCGCCGCCGACTGGAGCCGCCTGTCTCCAGTTCTTGACGACGCCATCGACCAACTCTCCGAAACCGACCGCGCCGCCATCCTCCTCCGTTTCATCGACCGCCGCCCCTTTGCCGAAATCGGCGCGCAACTCCGCGTCACCGAAGACGCCGCCCGCATGAGAGTCGACCGCGCTCTCGACAAACTCCGCACCCTCCTCACCCGGCGCGGCCTGACCTCCACCAGCGCCGCGCTCGGCCTCGTCCTCGCTAACAACGCCGTTGCCGCGGCCCCCATCTCAGTCGCTACCAGCGTCACGCTCGCAGCCATCGGAACGATTCCGGCGACAACCACGGCCGGTGTCGCTTCGGCTAAAATCGGAACAAGCGCCGCGCTCTCAGCGAAAGCTTACGTCGGCATCGCCGCTATCACCGCCGCCTCGCTGGGGTATTTCGTTTTCGCAAGCAACTCCGCTAACGCACCCCTGCCCGCGCAAACTTCCGCCATCGTCTCGGTCTCATCCAAAACGTCACCCCGCGTCTGGCCCGCCGAAGAAACGGCCGCCCGTGCTTTTCTCGAAGATCATCCTGAGGTGAAAAAGTCACTCGCCGCATATTATCGAGCACACTTTAAAACGCTCTACGCGCACATCTATCGCACGCTTTCCCTAAGTGAATCCGAGATAAACGACCTGCAAAATTTGCTCGCGGAAGGTCACAATTTTAGCAGCACCTTCTTTCCTGACCTCAAGCTTCCGGCCGGTGCAGGCATTCCTGTCGACGAAGCAAATGCGCGCATCGAAGCATTGCTTGGACCAGCGCGCTATCCCGAGTGGAAGTCCCTGCAGCACGACTTCTTCGATCGCAAATACACCGAAGACATCGCTCTGGCCCTGGCATTCACAGACGCTGCCCTCGATTCCTCCACAACCGGCCTGCTGCTGAACTTCATCAAGGCACACCGACGCGCAGAAGACTGGAACGCCGTGATCGCAGATGCGCAAAAATTTCTCTCTCCGCCGCAAACCCAGGCATTTAACCGGGCATTCGTCAGTATTCTCATCGATTTCCCCGATCACCTGTTCCCAGACCGCTTGCGGCCGAAAACCTTGCCAGACCCGCAAACCGTCCAATTGGAACGACGCCGAGGGAGGATAATCAGCGAATACGCTCCTTTCTACGAAATCGCACGTCTGTCCCCTTCCCAACGAACCGACTTCGAACAAATCCTTCTCGATAAACAGGCCGCCATCTCTCGCCAAAGTACTACTTTCCGTCCGCAGCAAACCGAGTCCAGGCATGCGGAGCTTTTGGGCGCAGCGGGATTTCAGAAACTGAAAAATTTCCGCCGCGCGCAGTTTGCGTACACGTTGACCGGGGATTTCGCCGCACACGCCGCGATTTCCGGCCATGCGCTTACCCGCCAACAATGCGAGCACCTTGTCCAAACGCTCATCGCGTGCGCCAGCAACGCCGCCGGATGGATAGATCCTTCCACTATCGACTGGCGGCGGTCCGATGAACTTTCGAAAAAATTCCTTACGCCTGCACAACTGGACCTCTTTCAAACCACTGAACAACGAGCGGGGATCTCTCGCCCTCAACTCGGGCTAGAGAAAGCCATCCGCACAGCGCTCAATATGGGCGTGTACGATCCGCTCAGCCCTCCTGCATCGCGAAAGCCCGTTAACGGCAAGTGAACTCAAAAATCCTGCAACCGTCCCTCGCCTGCACCGCGCTCCGGTTCGAGCCGCGCGAGGATTTCGCCGAGGAGATAAATCGAGCCGGTCACGACGACCGTATCCTCCGGACCGCCCACACTGCACGGTTGATCCGGCCCTGGAAAAACGTCCGCCACCGTCGTCCGCTTCACCACGCCGGAAAACGTTTTTGGCACCAATGCCTCCAGCTCCTCAAAGCGACACGCCCGCGCCTGCTGCGGGATCACGAAATGAATCTCCTTCGCGTACCGGCTCACCGTCTCGATCAATGGCCGCGCCCGCGCGGCTCCGAGCACGCCCATCACCACCACCGGCGCGCGCGTCGTCTCCGCGACGAGCTTCGCGAGATTCTTGTCGAGCGTCTGCGCACCTTCAGGGTTGTGCGACGCATCGAGAATCAACGCTCGTCCGCCCAGCATCCGCCACTGCCAGCGTCCGGGCCAGCGCACTTTCATCAACGCGCGTGAGACCGTTTCCTCGGTAAACCGCCACTGCGCAGCCATCAGACGAGCGACCAAAACCGCCGTCGCCGCGTTCGCGCGCTGGTATTCACCTTCCAGATTCGTCTGCGGATAAGCCTCCGAGAAATCCCCAAGGGCCTCGCGTACGCTGTAAAGTGGCGCGTGCTTCTCCGCCGCTACCGCACGGATCACCCGCTCCGCCGCCTCCGGCAGCACACCGATCATCACCGGCCGCCCATACTTGATGATGCCCGCTTTCTCCGCCGCGATCTTCTCGATCGTGTCACCCAAAAATTCCGTGTGATCGAGGCCGATGCTCGTGATCACCGCGACTTCCGGCACGACGACATTGGTCGCATCGAGCCGTCCACCCATCCCTACCTCGACGATGGCGATGTCGCACTTCTCGCGTGCAAACTGGAGAAACGCCATCGCCGTCATGAACTCAAAAAAGCTCGGATGATCGTCGGGATTCTCGCGCGAAACATGTTCCGCCAGCGGACGCAGTTCGTTCGTAAATCTGACGATCTCTCCTTCGCTCAAAATCCGCCGGCCCACCTGCACGCGCTCCCCCAGCCGCACCAGATGCGGCGACGTGTAGAGCCCTGTCCGCCAGCCCGCCTCGCTGAAAATCGCGTCCAACATCGCCGCCACCGACCCCTTCCCATTTGTACCCGCGATATGGATAACCGGCGTCTTCCGCTCGGGATGTCCGAGCGCCTCAACCCAGGAACGCATCCGGTCGATGCCGTACTTCACGCCCTTCGCCTTCAATCCGAAGAGATAATCCTGAACCGCCGGATAGTCGTTGAGCGCAGGAGCCGCCATGAGAATGGAATCCGAGACTTGTAGGAGCGGCCTCGCGCCGCGATTCACGTTCGTTCGCGTTTGAAAGACTAGGCCGCGGCGTAAAGCCGCTCCTACATTTCCGTCCAACGAACGCTTATGCGCCCACCTTCGCGTTAGCCGCCGCAGCCGTCTGCGGTTTTTTCAGATACAACGCGCCCAACAAATCGGCCAGGCGTTCGCGCATCTCGTGACGCGGCACGATCTGATCGATCAAGCCGTGCTTCTGCAAAAATTCCGCCGTCTGGAAACCCGCCGGCAGCGTCTGCTTCACGGTGTCTTTGATGACGCGCGCGCCAGCGAAACCGACCAGCGCTCCCGGTTCGGCGATGATCACGTCACCCAGTGTCGCGAAGCTCGCCGTCACGCCACCCATCGTCGGATGCGTGAGCACCGAGATGTACGGCAGTTTCGCTTCCGCGAGCCGGCCCAGCGCGGCGCTCGTCTTCGCCATCTGCATGAGCGAGAAAATGCCCTCCTGCATACGCGCGCCACCGGAGGCGCTGAAAATGATGCATGGGATTTTTTTCTTCAGGGCGACTTCGATCGCGCGGGTGATTTTTTCGCCCACCGCCGACCCCATCGCACCTCCGCAAAAACGAAAATCCATCACCGCCACCGAAACTGGGATCTCATGAATCTCGCCGGTGCCGCAGATCACCGCCTCGGTGAGGCCACTTTCTTTTTCGTATTTCTTGATACGATCCGGGTAACGCGCCGAATCCACGAATTTCAACGGATCGGCCGAGCGGAGCTCTTCATCGGCTTCCTTGAATGTGCCTTCGTCAAAGAGCGCCCCGATGCGCGCCCTCGCACCGATGGGAAAGTGGTATCCGGATTTCGGAACCACCATCAGGTTGTCCTCGAGTTCCTTGTTGAAGACGATCTCCCCGGAAATCGGGTCTTTCGTATAAAGGCCCTTGGGTATGTCCTTCTTTTTGACGACGGCGGTCGAATACTGCGGCTTGCTGAACATCGACATAACGGGAGGGGGGTTAGCCATGGCCAAACGTGACGACGTCGAGGTTCAGGCAGCCAGCGCGGCGGAGCACGCCTGCGCAGCTGTTAAGCGTTGAACCTGTTGTGAAAACATCGTCGACAAGAATGTAATGGTGTCCCGGCGTTATGAGGCTCCCCGGAGTCAGTGCAAAGGCATTTTTCAGGTTCGCCCGACGCGTTTTCCGGTCGAATGCAGTCTGCGAAACGGTATCTACCACGCGCTTCAAGAGCGGTTCGATTTGGGCGCTTCCGTCCGAAGCCCGCACGAGCGCGGCGGCAAGCAACTCACTCTGGTTGTATCCGCGTTCCCGTTTCTTGCGCGCATGCAACGGCACCGGAATCAACGTCGCCTTCCGGATCAGCGTCATCACCCGCGCGGAACGCCGGAAAACCCGTTCGATGTCTTCAACGACGTGGAGCCCGTGGTGATATTTTAATTCATGGACCAGCGCGCGGGCCGGCCCCTTGAACAACACCGCCGTCCGTCCTTCGCGGTACGCCGGCCGCATGCCTTCGCAATGCGGGCACATCCGCTCGCCCTCCACCTCGCCATAAAACGGATGCCCACACGTCACACACGCCGGCGCTTCCACAAAGTCGATCTTCGGCCCGCACGCTGCGCACAGATGCCTGTATTCAGAATCCTCGACGAGCCGTCCGCAGCTCACGCATCCCGGCGGAAACGCCAGATCGACGAACGGCCTGAGAACATCGACGAACGTCATCGCTCGCCTCCCTTCTGATGGAGGCGCGGCGCCCCCGCCGCTCGTTCGGCTCGCGAATCACCCTCGCCAATCAATGCCGCGCACGCGCCGCCTCCCACATACCAAGCCCCGATCCTTCCTTCGCCTCCCGGAATCGCCATGCCGACAACTCAATAAAACACCTTCATCAAAAACAAGCCCTGCGGCGGCGCCGTTTGCACACGCGCAACGCGCTTCCCAGTTTTCAACAGCTCCGCGAGCTGCGCAGGCGTGAGATTCCCGTCGCCCACCGATACGAGCGCCCCGACCAGGCTGCGCACCATCTTGTACATGAAACCATCCGCCGTCGCCGTGATCCGCACGTGGCGTCCGCGTGTCGCCAGATCGAAGCGCCGCAGATCGCGCACTGTGTCTTCTTTCGGCGGACCGTTCAGCGCGGAGAACGCGCGAAAATCGTGTTTCCCCTGCAACGCCGCCGCCCCTTTCGCCATCGCCGCGAGATCGATCGGCCGCTCGATCACCCACGCATACGGCCGCGTGAACGGATCGGCGTCACCGAGATGGAGATGATAAACGTATGTCTTTCCCGTCGCCGAAAATCGCGAATGAAAATCCGCCGTCACCGCACTCACGGACTTGATCTGAATCGTCGGCGGCAACCCCACGCGCAAGGCCGCGCGCAACTTCTCCGACCCATGTTTCCACGCCGCGTCGAAATGAAAAACCTGCCCATGCGCGTGAACGCCCGCGTCCGTCCGCCCACTCGCATTGATGCGGATGAGTCCGCCGAAAACCTGCGCGATCCGCGCCTCGATCACGTCCTGGATCGCCACGCCGCCCGGCTGACTCTGCCAGCCGGCGAAGCTCGTGCCGTCGTATGCACAAACGCATTTCCACCGTGTTACGCCCGGCGGCAGCGCCTCCGGCACATGCGGTTTTCGCAACGAGATCATGCGAGTGCCTCAGGGTGGAACGCGCACTCCGAGCGCGTTGTTCGCCACAAATCCGCGTTCGCATCTCTTTCGCTCTTCACCGCCTCCTCGAACCAGCGTGCGCGGAGCGCCCGCTCCACCTTCGATCCGTCGGCGATGTCGCCATCCGCCGACGCAGTTCGCCGCGCCTGGCTCACGGCAAATCCTCCGGCGGAGGCGGCAACGACAAATTCTCCTCCAGAAAATCCTGCAAGATGATCGTCGCCGCGCGTGAATCGATCAGCCCGCTCGCGCGCACTTCGCGACGCTTCGATTTGGGAATCGACGACTCCGCTTCATACGACGTCAGCCGTTCATCAACCAGATGCACCGGCAGCTTGAACTCTTCGTCCAGCCGCCGCGCGAACTTCTCCACTTCCTTCGCCTTAAAACCTTCGGAGTCGTCCATGTTGAGCGGATACCCCACCACGAGATCGGTGATGCGGCGCTGGCGAATAATCTTCCCGAGCTCCGCCCAGCGCTTGTCTGCGTCGGCGTCGATGAGCGCGGGCATCGGAGTCGCCACGCCGATTTCGTCCCCATAACTGAGGCCGATGCGGCGTTCGCCCCAGTCGATGCCCAAACATCTCATCGTTTAACCCGGGAGGTGCCGGCCGTCGGCCGGCACTTTCTCCGGAGATATTTGTTCAACGGTGGAAGCGAATGGGATCATTCGTCACAGCCACTTTTGACCGTCTTTAAGCGCTTCGATCCGTTTGAGCAGCAGTTTGATTTCCTGCGCTTTCGACTTCGGTGCAACCAGCGTCGCGTCGGGCGTGTTCACGACAATCAAATCGTCGGCACCGAGGATCGCCGTGAGATGTCCGTCGGACGAAAACACGATATTGTTTTTCCCCTGCTCGATGATGGCGAGCCCCTTGGAGACGTTGCCGGCTTTGTCCTTCGGGTAATGATCCGGAACCGCCGGCCACGAACCGACATCACCCCAGTCGAAGGACGACGGCAGCACGACGACGTTGGCGGATTTTTCGAGCAGCGCGTAGTCGACCGAAATTTTGACGAGCGACGGATAAAGTTTCTTCAAGACCGGCCCGAGCGCCTTGCCCTTTGCGAGCGCGGCGCGGATTGGCGTCATACCAGCATTGAGCTCGGGAGCATGCGCAGCGAGCGCGGCGAAAACCACCGGCGCACTCCACACAAACATACCCGCGTTCCACACGTAATCGCCCGAAGCCAGATACTCCTTGGCGACTTCAAGCGACGGTTTCTCGACGAAGCGCTTCACCTTAAACACCGGACGGCGCTCGAAGTTTTTCCACTTATCGCCCCTCTGAATATAACCAAAACCCGTCGCCGGTTCGGTCGGCGCGATGCCGATCGTCACCATCACGTCCGAGGAACTCGCCGCGGCAAATGCGGCGCGCAGATC
>CAMLSH010000127.1 GCA_946482625.1 uncultured Opitutaceae bacterium | reverse complement strand
CCCCAAAATAAAACCCCGGCCAGGAAATCCCGGCCGGGGCGTAGTTTACTTATTTATCTGTCTGGTGGTTACGCTTTGTAGCTGACCCGGACCATCTCAAGGAGTCCGAGGACCAAAAACGCACCGATTACAAGGGCGAGCATGTTAAGTGCCTCCTAGTTAGAGCCTCCGTCAGCTGCCGACTTTGGCTGTTCAAAACCGCCATCGTTTAATGGCGGAAGTGAGAAAGAACATGGAAAGAACTATCCGGTAATACCCCCAATTCCAGCCAAAGTTTCAAAGCGATCCGTCCGATCGCGCAAATAGCTAATAATAATGGAAATAAACTCCATCCACGGCTTTCATCCCTGCCCCCAAGCCGGCCTTGTAGGCCTGAAATCGCCCAAATTACCGGCGGAAGTCCCTCAGTCCGGCTAAACGGCCGGATCCCCACCGGCTTCGCACTTGCGGCGACCGACGGCCGAAACAACGTGGCGAGGTGTCCTCCGACAACTACTCCACTTGGACAAAAGATGATTTGGTCGCCCGCCTTCGGGCCTTGGAACGCGACCTCCCGCCGCAGCTCCCCGATCTCGGCCTCATCGAATGGTCCGACGATGCGATCATCAGTGAGGACTTGAACAGCGTGGTGACCCGATGGAATCGCGCCGCCGAACGCATGTTCGGCTACACCAAGAACGAAATCCTCGGCCGCGACGGCCGCGTGATCGTCCCGTCGGACCGCCAGGACGAAAAGCAGGCGACACAACAACATCTGCAGGATGGCCTCGTCCTGGACCGTCTGGAAACGGTGCGAACGACGAAAGACGGCCGCCGTATTCACGTTCTCCTGACCGTGCTTCCCATCAAGGACCCCGCCGGGAACCTGATCGGCGTCTCGAAGATCATCCGCGATATCTCCGCCCAAAAACAGCGAGAGTCCGAGCTGTTCGCCGCCATGAAGGAACTCAGCAACGTCAAGGCGGCGCTGGACGAACACTCCATCGTGGCCATCACCGACGCCGCCGGAAAGATCACCTACATTAACGACAAGTTCTGCGCCATTTCGAAATACTCGCGCGAAGAACTCATCGGGCAGGATCACCGCATCATCAACTCGCGCCACCATCCCAAGGAGTTCTTTCACGACCTGTGGAGCACTATTCGGAAGGGACAGGTCTGGCATAACGAAATCCGAAACCGCGCGAAAGACGGCACCTTCTACTGGGTCGATACGACGATTTTCCCGTTTCTCGATGAGCACGGAAAACCCGTCCAGTACGTCGCGATCCGCACCGACATCACGCAGCGCAAGGCCGATGAGGACGCACTGCGCCGCTTCGCCGAGGATGTCGCCGAGAAAAACAAGGAGCTCGAGACCATCGTCTACACCGTCTCCCACGATCTGCGCTCGCCGCTGGTAAACGTCCAGGGCTTCAGCCGTCACCTGAATCGCGCATGCGAAAAAATCCAGGCCGCGATGAAAAACGCGACCGACGGCCAGGTCTCGACCGCAGAGCTGAAGCCGGTCGTCGAAACCACCATCCCTCAAGCGCTCCACTTCATCAACGCGGGCGTCACCAAGATGGATCTCCTGCTCGCGGGTCTACTGCGCTACTCCCGCCTCGGCCGCGTGGCCCTCTCCATCCGGTCGCTCGATATGAACCGCATGCTCTCCGAGATCCTCGCCGCCATCCAATTCCAGATGGATGAAGCGAAAGCGGAGATCCACGTGGACCCACTGCCGTCCTGCCTCGGCGATCCGATCCAGACCAATCAGGTCTTCGCGAACCTGTTGGATAACGCGCTAAAATATCGCGATCCCTCACGCCCGCTGAAGATCGTCGTGAGCGGCAGGATACACAATGGCCAGGCCATCTACTCGGTCTCCGACAACGGCGTGGGCATCGCGCTGGAACACCAACCGAAGATCTTCGAAATTTTCCACCGCCTGAATCCCGACGACTCCACGGGCGAAGGCCTCGGCCTGACCATCGCTCAACGGGTGCTTGAGCGCCAAAAGGGCGCGATCCGGGTGGAAAGCCACGAAGGGCACGGCTCGACGTTTTTCGTTTCACTTCCAACCGCAGATTTTGAGAAACCTACCCAGACATGAACAGCTCCCCTGTTATCCACATCGTCGACGATGACGAAGGCCACGCGATCCTCGTGCGAGAAAACCTCGAAGCAGCCGGCCTTACCAACCGCATCCGCCACTTCCGCGACGGACAAGCCATCCTCGATTTCTTCTTCGATCGCACGACCGGCAAGTCCCACGGGCACGGCGAAAAATATCTGATCCTCCTCGATATCCGCATGCCGAAAGTCGACGGCATCGAGGTGCTCCGACGTTTGAAAGCGGATACAGAGTTGAAAAAACTCCCCGTCATCATGCTCACCACGACCGACGACGCGCGCGAGGTGGAGCGCTGCCACCAGTTGGGCTGCTCCGTCTACATCCAGAAACCCGTCGACTACGACCGCTTCGCCGAAGCGATCCGCCGCCTCGGTCAATTCATGAGCCTCGTCCAGGTGCCGACGCTCAGCGACACCTGACCATCGGCCTCGCCCGTGCCTTCCCCACCCCAGATCCTCCTCGTCGACGATGACGAGGGCATTTTGATGCTCATGGCCGACGCCTTGCGCGTCGAAGGCTACGATGTCGATACCGCGAACTCCGGCCGCGCCGCCTTGCAACGGCTGACGGAAAAAACGCCGGACCTGATGCTCCTGGATCTAAAACTGCGCGACGTGGACGGTCCTGTCCTGCTGGAAAAAATCCAAAACATCCGCTCCCGCGTTCCCTTCATGGTCGTCACCGGTCAAGGCGACGAAAAAGTCGCCGTGCAGGTGATGAAACAGGGCGCGCTCGACTACGTGATGAAAAACACGGGCATGCTCGATCTGCTGCCCACCGTCGTTAAACGCGCGCTCGCCGTCATCGAACAGGAACGCGCCCTCGCCGCCGCGCAGGTCGAGAGAAAGCGGCTCGAAGAAGCGATCTTGGAAGTCAGCGAACGCGAACGGCACAGCATCGGCGCCGACTTGCACGACAGCCTCGGCCAGCAGCTCACCGCCATCGAGTTCATGTGCGCCGCACTCAAGGAAGACGCGAACCGCACCAAGTCCGATTTTGCCCAACCGCTCGACCAGATGTCGCGCATGCTGCGCGAAGCGATCACGCAGACCCGTTTCCTCGCCCGCGGCCTCGTCCCCGTCGGCGACGCCCCCGACGCGTTGGAGCAGGGTTTGATTGAACTGGTCGAACGCACCAACGCCCTCGGCCGGATGCGTTGCCACCTCGACTGCCCCGCACCAGTCGACCTGAGAGATCCCGCCAAAGCCGCCCACCTCTACCGCATCGCCCAAGAAGCGATCAACAACGCCCTAAAACACGCCCAGGCGCAGAACGTGTCCATCCGCTTGATACAAAGCCCGGAGGCCATCCTGCTGGAGATCTCCGACGACGGCGCCGGGCTTCCCAAAGCCTCCAAACACGGTCTCGGCCTGGGAGTGATGCGTTACCGGGCCAATGTCATCGGCGCCGAAATCAGCGTTCAGTCCCGCCGCGGCGACGGCGTCACTGTCACCTGCCGCCTCCCTCTCGCCTCGTGAAGAAGATCACCGAAAGCACCTCCTCGCCCAAAACGGCCGCGGCTAAAAAGAAGGTCATGGTCGTCGACGATCATCCCTTCATGCGCTCCGGGCTCGCGCAACTGATCGATCGCCAGCCAGATCTCCAAGTGTGCGGCGAGGCGGGCAATCCCGCGGAGGCGCAACAGGAACTCGGGAAGTGCCAGCCAGACCTCGTCATCACTGACATGACGATGCCCGGCCGCTCGGGCCTGGAGTTCATCAAAGACCTCCTCGCGCTCCGACCCGACCTGCCGATCCTCGTCATCTCGATGCACGATGAAGTCATCTATGCCGAGCGCGCCCTCCGTGCCGGCGCGCGCGGCTACATGATGAAAGAGGCCGGCGGCGACAACCTCCTCACGGCCATCCGGCAAATCCTTCGCGGCGACGTTTACGTCAGCGCGCGCATGTCGGCGCGGATCCTGGAGAGCGTTTCCGGCCGCAAGCCGCGCGGATCGGACTCGCCGATCGAAAAACTGACGGACCGGGAGTTCGAAGTTTTCCAGCTCATCGGCCACGGCAAAAACACGCGCGACATTGCCGCGCAGCTCAATCTCAGTGCGAAGACGGTCGACGTCCACCGCAGCCACATCCGCGAAAAACTCCAACTCGCCGACAGCACCGCCCTCGTCCGCCACGCCGTGCGCTGGATCGAATCCCAAGGTACCGACCGTCCGCCTACGCAGGACTGACGCCGTCCAAAAAGCAGAAACCATCCGATGAAGATCCTCACCTCACCTGAGGCCGCTGCACTTCAGATCTCGGCAGGCCTCAGACGAGCTGAGGTCGGTGGCAATTGCACGAGTCTCGCTCAGGCGCGCGAAGCGTTCGCCGATTCGGCGCCCGCCATTCCCGTGAGGATCCCGGGCAACCGAATCGGATCTCCCGATGCACCTACTTTTTCGGCAGGAGGTTTCTGTCGAGGAATGCGATGATCCGGTCGTACAGCTCCACTTGGTTTTTCAGGTGGGCCATGCCATGCGCTTCACCGCCAATGAGCAGTTTCTCGTGCGGCACATTGTATTTATCCAGCGCCGATAGCAGCCGCCTCGATTGTTGGATTTCGACGGTCTGGTCTTCCTTACCCCCCGCCACAAAAACCGGCACGGTGATCTTGTCCACGAGGTGGATCGGCGACATCGCGGTGAACTTCTCCACCTCTTTTTTCGGATCGCCAAGTTTTGCGACCATTCGTCCGTAGTGCGGAGTGTCGTAGCGATCGAACTTCTCCGCGTTTACTTGGAGCGCCCAATCAAACACGCCCGCGTTGGTGACTGCGCAGCGATAAAGCCCTGGTTCGCGGGCCACGCCGGAAACCGCGAGATAGCCGCCAAAGGAGGCGCCCATGATGCCTACGCGCGTCTTGTCCACCAACCCCGAGGCAACGAGCGCCTTGGTGGCATCCGTCACATCGTTATGCATTTTAACGAAATCCCATTCGTCTTCCGTAGGAAACATCCAGCCAGTGCCCGTCGATCCGCGATAGTTGGGCTGCATCACGGCATAACCGCGACTCGCCAGGAATTGAACTTCCGGATCGAAGCCCCAGGTGTCGCGCACCCACGGCCCGCCGTGCGGCAGCACGATCAAGGGAGGCGGGTTCTCCTTTGTCGCGCCAACGGGCAATGTCACGTACGCGTCGAGCTGCCGTCCGTCGCGGGTCTTGAACTTGATCATGTTCATCTCCCGCATCCGCGACGGATCTATCCACGGTGCGGAGCTCTTGAAGAGTCCTGACGTGCGGGTTTCCAAGTCCACCATGCTGTAAACCACCGGCTGGGTGGAGGAGAAGGTGGCGACGAGGAAACGCCGATGCGTGGTACTGCTCCCGATGATACGGACAATGAGCTTCGGAAACATCGCATCGAGGACCTTTTGGAGAGCGCCGTACTCTTCATTGAACCAGAGCACACGCGGGCCGTTGGTATTGAAGACGGCGCCGAGCACGTCGCCGGTCGCCGGGTTTCGATAGAACCAGCCGTCGAAATCGTAGTTTTTATCCTGCATCGCGACTTCGCTCAGCTGCCCGGTCACGGCATCCATGAGCTGCAAGGCGCGCGGTTTGCCTTCTTGACGAGGGCCGACGACCCAGAGCTGACCGGGTTCGTTTCCAGCGCCCACAATGTGAACTGATTCGAGATCGACCGGACATTTCACCCACCGCTTCCTTTCGAGACGAAACAGCATCAGGCGCCCGTTGTCGCTCGTGTGCGCATAAGCCAGCTCCCCTTCCTTGTCGGTGCCGTAGTGATAGGTAATGCCCGTGGGAGGCAACGGATAGTCTGTCAGCATGTGCCTCGTGTTGTTATCGTGGACATCCACAGCCGACGACCGCAGGTTCGCTTGCCCGGCCGCAAGGAGATCGATTACTCCCCCCGTGCCAGGCCCCGAATCGATCTTCGAGACGCCAAGGTCTTTGCCGGTTTCAAAATCGTAACGATTCCAAACCAGCGGGTTGAGCCGGCTCTTGAGCGGTATGGAAACAATCCGCGAGCCATAATACTGAAGCAATGGGTAGGCCTCGTTTAGCTTTCCGACGTCTGCCGCCATCAAGCCGATCCCGTACAGCTTGCGCGAAGAGAGCCCGAAGATCAGCCGCGAATCATTTAGCCAATGTACATGGTAGATGTCTTTGCCCGGAGGGCCGCCCACAGTCTCGATCGTCCGATCCTCGATTTTATAAACCAACAACTCGTGCTTGTCGTCCCCGGCCGTGAGGATGGCGGCGACATGCGTGCCCGAGGAATTCAGCACCGGCTCGGATAACAACCGCGGCCGGAAAAAATCCATCGTCGGAATCTGCTCCGTGGCGGGCACGGGCGTCACACGTTCCCAATCGAATTTTGGGGCGGCGATGGACGTGGAGACTAGGACGATAGTCAAAGCGACCATCGCGGCGATGCGGCGTTTGCTGGATGCCATAAAAGGGGGAACGGCCGTGGAGAACCCCGCCCGTTGACGGGAAGCCATCACGCTTTCTCCGCGCAATCAATCGCGATTGCACCCCAATCCGCGCAGCGCTCCGCGCGATTGACGAAGGATTTTCGCGAAAGGGAAACCTAACGGCGGCCGTTACGTTCCTTCCGCCGCTCATTCCCGTGTCTTCAATCGCCTCTCGCGGCTTCGCGATGCGGTCAAATAACTCACTCTGTCAACGGATCGTCTTTTCGAAGCCCCAAAGAAGCGCCGCTTTCGCCTCCTCCACCACGGCTCGCTTCTTGCAAAGACAGAACCTTCTTCGTGAGAATTCTTGTACGCAACTCCACCCGCGGGCGTCTTTACTCAGCAGACATTTTATCCAAAAAATCGTCGATCTGCTTTTGAGCGTCTTCCTTTGCGCGCCGATTTCCATCGGCGGTGCCGCCCATCAGGTAGCCGTCGTTGAGTGTATGTCCGGCATCATCGTAACTGACGTGCCGGTGCCAGTGCGGGAATTTCTTCTCGTTCAACCGCGCCTCGATCATCGCTCCCATCTGGCTCGATGGCCACATCGTATCCGCTTTCCCGGTCAGAATAAGAATGGGTCCGTTGATGTTCTCGACGGGGATGGTCGCTTTCACCACGGCCTCCTTCTGCTCAAGCGCCAATCGATAGACTTCAACGTACTGCGCATTCACGATCTTGCTGTAGTCATACTCGGGAAACGGCACGAAGGGAATCGATTCGCCTTTGTACGACCAGCTCGACGCCATCCGTCCGCCCAAGCCTTGAAACACCACCGAACTCGGAACCGCGGCGATGACACCGTTTATCTGTGGGTACTTGGAGGCCAGCACGAGAGCGAGCTCCCCGCCTTTCGAGCCGCCCCACACCACAATCTTTTTATCACCCACCTCGGATCGGGCTTTAAACGCTTTGAGGAGCTCCTCGAAATATTCGAGCGGGATCAACTCAAGCCGATCAGGCGTCGTTTGCGTGTTAAAATATCCAGCCACCAGACAGGCGTATCCTTTTTCGGTGAGACCTTTCGTATCGTAATAATTGGGAAGACCACCTTCAGAGCCTCCCAACATAAGGATGGCTACGTTCCTCGGTTTTCCAACGGGCGGGTGATAGATGGAGTCCGCTGGTTTAACGTTCTGCGCAGTCTCTGCTCCGGCAGTGGCGAGCAGCACCAACGAGGTGAATACCGAGAGGAGTTTTTTGTTCATGGGGGATGAAAACGACGGACGCGACGTCTGAGTCGAGAACGGGGATCCAGTACCAGCAATACACCGCGAGCGGCGTTTAGTTGCGCCGAATGCGTCCGCCCTATCGGAGGAATTATTCCGCAAACACGTCGATCAGGTCGATAAGCTCACCATGATGAACGGCGAAACCGATTGACGGTCAACGCACGTCTTCGCTTGGGTCGATGAGCCACTGAACCGCTTTGATCGCGGCGGAGGTGCGATTTTCCGCCCCGAATTTAATGAGGATGTTTTCGACGTGCTTGCTGATGGTCTTCCGCGCCGCGCCGAGGATGATCGCGGTCTCTGAATCCGCCTTTCCCTGCGTCACCCAAAACACGACTTCGATTTCCCTATCCGTCAGTCCCAACGCCCGCAGCCGGTAAAAGTCATGCCGCCCCAACTCCTCCCGCAGGCAAAGGACGCCGCAGGGTCCTCGCGGCATGCAATCGCGGAGCTTGAGTCGCAGACAGCCCCGCGGACGCGTGACACGCAGTTGCTCCGAGGCGAAGGGATGCTGCGAACCGGGCCGCCCTGCCCTCACGCGTTTGATCCATGTTTGAATTTCTCCCGGTAGCGCATCGCCCTCGATTTGCTTGGGCCCGAAATAGGCCTGTAGCAACTTCCGCGCAGTGCCGGGCATGAGTTGGACGCATGACTCCGACGCCAGGGGCAATTCCCAGTCGCTTCCTTGCTCGAGCGTCGGTGCCGAGCGATTCTCCAATTGAAACCGGGACACGATGTGCTTCTGCAAAAGCACCGCAATGCGCACCTCGTCATCGGTGAACGAACTGTTTCGATAAAGCGTCACGCGCAATGCGCGCTCGGGTAGTTTCACAATGATTCCCAACTGATCCCGCCAACCCGCCGGCTGAAAGATCGCTCGATAGAAAGGCGTCTGGGCTAGTTCACTCGCCCCGAAGTGATCGGAAAGCCGGGTGACAGGACAGAAGCCCCCGGTGCGAAGGAGCTGAACGGTGGGCGAACCCTCGATGTGCTTCGGATAAAGTTCGAGCGCGTCCGCGATCTCCTCGCGATTGAGCGCCATCAACACCTGCGCCGCTGAACGATCGTAACTCAACGAATCGATGAGTGCGTGGCGGGCTCCGAACAGCTCTGCGATGACCGGCAACATCGCCTCCAGCCCAACGACAGCTCCGCCCGCGGTGTGAAGCACATGCACCGCCGAAGAAAACACCTCCATACTGCCCGCTGGATGGGACAT
>CAMLSH010000126.1 GCA_946482625.1 uncultured Opitutaceae bacterium | reverse complement strand
CGGAAGAAATCGTTCTCCGGCAGGAAAGTGTACGCCTCCGTGTTAAACAAATGACGCGCCGGCACCGTGCTCTTCGCGCGGAAATTCAACTGCGGCCGATCGAAATAAAAGTCTCTCCGCTCGGCCGTACGTCCCCAAGTAGAGCCGCGACTGTCGTCATTTTTATCGGCGTCCGAGCCTGCTGCTCCGCTTCCGATTCCACGACTGCCCGCCAGACTGCTGGCGGCCGCATATCCTCCGTCACGCGACGAAGAGACCGTAAACGCACTCAGTTGGATGACATCCTCCGAGCCTCCCACGGCCGTCTCCGCAGGAGTCGTCCTGGCCAAAGCCGGCGCATGCTCCGCGAGTGTGATCACCGCCGGCGCCTCCACCGCCGCTGGCTTATCAACGGGTCGCGCACGATCTGCGTCCGTGGATGCGTATCCGGTCTTCCCGGACGTCGCCGTCACGGTCGTCGCAAGCCGCGGCGTCGCTCCCTGATAAGAGAGTTCCGCCCTCACCGGCTCCGGCGCCGTTGCAAAGACATCACCGGGCGCCGCGGTGCTCTGCTCACGCGTGGAGGCAGGTGCATCGGTCTTCACAATCGCCACCGAAGGCGCGGGGATCGCCGCAAACTCTTCCGCGTCTTTCACGAGCAACAGCGAGTGCCCTGTCTCTGCTTCGGCCAAAGCACCCACAGCTCCCGAAGTCGCGGCACTTTCCGACGCAGCCACCTGGGAACCCGTCGCCGGCTCGCCGGCTCCGCTCTGCGCCACCGCCTGCTCGCGTCGTTGATCTTGCAATACGATCACCACCGCAAAACACGCCGCCGCCAGCGAGCCAATCAGCACGTACGGAAAGCGGATCACTTTCTTGCGATACGGATCGTCCTCCACGCGAGCCGCCGTCCGTAAAGCCTTCCCGCCCTTCGCCTCCTTCGCGAGACCTGCACTTGCTTCGCTACTAACGACAGGGTCCATCAACGCCTCCTGCGCCAGCGCGCCTTCCAACTGCGCCGCCAGCGCGCGGATTTCTTCGACGGTCGCCTGCGCCACCGGATCGTTCTTCAACAACGTCTCCACGGCAGCGCGTTCTTCGCCGCTCAATTCGCCCAGCGCGTACGCGGTGAGCTTGGGATCGTCAGGGGAAATAGTCTGCTCGTTCATCGTGTCGTCTCCTCGGTGTTTCAGGGCCTCTGCGCGGCGAATTCGGCGCGCAACCGCAGCACCGCGTTGTGAATCAACACACCGACATGACTCACCGAGAGCGTCGTGATGCGGCTGATTTCTTTGTAACTGAATCCGTTCTGAAACTTCAGCCGGATGACCTCCTGCTGGTTGGGCGGCAATCGCCCGATCAAACTCAAAAGCGCCTCCTGCGTTTCCGCCCGCTCCAAGGTGCGGCCCGGTCGCGGATCGCTCGCCGTCACGCGTTCCACTTGTCCGTCTTCGAAGCGCTTCATGCGCCCCTCCTTTCGCAACACGTCGAGCGCCCGGTTACGACAGACCGTGAAAAGCCATTCGGCCATGTGGCCTTCCACGGCTTCCTCCGGCTGCGCCAGAAGTTTGACGAAGGTGTCCTGCACGATGTCGCGCGCCCGATCGGGATCGCCGACGAGGCGCGAGGCGTAGCGGATAAGCGGAGCCTGAAACTCCGCGACCGCCGTCTGCACAAAATCTCCAGCGTGTTCATGAGGGTTTGCCCGATTCATGGGGTCGTGAATGGAAGTGACCTATGCTGGTGAAAACGCGCCGCTCGCAGGTTTATTAAAACAATCCGGAAAAAACCCGCGCCGAGCTCCCGTAGCGAGCCCGGAGATGCCGTCACGTCTGGACTCTTTCTGGTTCCTCCTTCCCTTAATCATTCTCCCGCCGCCTGGTCCGCTCCACCTCTCTGACGAAAGAGTAAGAGAAAGCGCTTTGATCGGAAATCCTTGTCTGCGATTAGCAGACACCTCCGCCCACCCGCGCAGGCGATCAGCCGAAGCCGCACTCCCAAGATTTCTCCCATTGGCGAAATCCATTAGTGGTTAACCCTTCCGGTATCCGTCCTCCGCCCATCTCCGCCTTCAGCCCTACTCACTACGTCCGCCCTCTCCTCACTTCCGCTCCAAATACAGCACCTCGACCACATTCCGCACAAACTGCTCGTCCGACACGCCCTCGGCCGCTTCCGCCGGCATCGGCGTGATCGCCCGGAAATGCGCCGCCAGCTCCGCAAATAATTTTACCCGAGCCGCATCCTCAAATTTATCCCGTCGCGCCAGCGCCTGCCACGCCGCCCGCGCTTCGCCCGGCGTCACAGCTTGTCGCAACCGCGCCACTACGGGCAGATGCGCGCGCAACGAATTATACTTCCCCGTCTGCAACGCGCTCAGATCCGGCGCCGGCTCCACCGGCTCCCACACCACGAGCGTCCCCGCCGCCAGATCGCCCAGCCGCTGCGCCTTCCGGCTAAACAACGCCGCCAACCCGCCCACGAGATATCCAAACGGTAGCGCATCCACAAAACGCAGCAGATTCCGCAGCGCGATCTGCGCAAACGTGAGCCGCAACCCGCGCTCATCGACCACCCGCAGCCTCATCACTTTCTTTCCGAGCGTCTGCCCGCGCCACAGCCACTCCGCCGCAATCCGATACCCCTGCGACAACAGGAAATAACTGATCGCCATCACCATCCCCGCGATGTCCCGGCTCACCACGCTCAACAGTCCGATGATCGTCGCCAGAATCGTCCACGCCGTCGTCACCGCCAACCAGTCCACCATCAACGCCGCCAGCCGCGGCACCGGACTCGCCAGCCGGTAAGAAAACGCCACGCCCTCCGGCGTGCGCACGTGAAACCGATGCGTCCGCTCCGCATTCCCCGGCGCCGACACGGTCGTCTTCGTCGTGTTCACGCGCGCGTCTCCTTTTCTCCACTACGCCCAGCCCGGGCGAGATACCACAGCAGCCCCGCGCCCTCAATCACCCCGAACGAGATCTTCACCCAGTACGGAATCACCGGCTCGTGATACTGCGACAAAAACGCCTCCACGATGCCCGCCCACACCAGCATCACGGCCGCGCCGAAACACAACGTCACCACATCCGGCATCACCGCCCGCAACCGCCCCGCCAGCCGCTGACTTTGCCCGCGCCCCAGCAACGCCCCCGCCAACACAAAACCCGCCTGCCCACCCACCAAAATCGCCGGGATCTCGATCACTCCATGCGGGAGCAACCACCCAAGAAGAAACACCGTCTCCCCTGCCAGCACATAGTCCACCGCCACCGCGCCGAGGATCACGCCGTTGTAGAAAATAATCACGAGCGTCCCCACGCCCCAGCTCATCCCCAGCGCCATCGCCGTGAGCGTCACCTGCGTGTTATGCGTCATCAACTCGCCCGAGAAACTCGCCTTGTGCCCATCGAGTCGATCGCGATCCGCTGCCTCTTCTTTGGCCACGCGCTCGCTCGGATCGCCCAGCAAATGCCCGAACGGCATGATCACTCCCTTCGCTTCCGGATCGAACGACACCGCCAGTCCGCCAAAAATCACGCCGATCATCGTCACCATGAGGGAAAACGTGAACGCCCGCATCTGCCGCCGAAAGGTCTGCGGCAAAGTCTGCGCCAGCCATTTCCACGGACGAAACCGCGTGCTCTCGCTCTTCCCTCCATGCACCTCCGCGTATCCCCGCGCGACGAGTCCTTCGAGATAATGCCGTGCCTCCGGCTCCGCCGAAAACGTCGCCAGCCGCGCCAGATCCGCCGACGCCCGTTGATAAAGCCGCTCCAATTCCCGCGCCTCCTCCAACGTGAGCGCGTACCAATGATCCGCCGCGAGCTTGTCCAGAATAGCCTCCAGCTTTTCCCACTGCACCCGCTCTTCCGCGACGAACTTTTCGAGATTAACGATCATGATATGTCCGCGCTTCTCACAACGCCTGCCTTTGCTTGATCTGCAGATACTGCGACACGATCCGCGCCGCCATCGTCTCATCCTCGAGCAACGTCGCCGTCACCCCGAGCGGTTTCAATTTCTTCGCCAGCGCCTGCGCTTCCGCCCAACGCGCATGTCCCGCCAGCCGCGTCGGGATCTCGCCCGTCTCCGCGATCTCTCCCGTCGAAAACAATGGCGCCACTCCCGGCGCGCGCAGCTGATTCACCATCACCAGATGCTGCCGCGCCAGTAGCTCCGCATGCCTCGCGAAATCCTCCGCCAGCACCGGATCACTCAGATCCGTCAGGAAAAACATCAACACGCGCCTCCGCAGTTGTGAGCGCAAATGCCGCACGATCTCCGCCATGTCCGGCGTCGCCTCGCTCGGCTGCATCGCATGGATCGCCTCGCGACACGCCGCATAGTGACCATCGCCGCTCCCGGCGCGCACCGACACCCGCACGCGGTCATCATAGACGATCAGCCCAAACCGGTCGCCCTGCCGCTCCGCCGCGAGCAGCAACACCAACGCCGCCGTCAGATAACGCTCCAGCGCCGTCTGCGTGACGCCCTCATGCGTCACCGGCCGCGCGCTCAACCGCGACGCATCGATCACCACATAAATCTCCTGCGTCCGCTCCGCCTGAAAAATCTTCGTGATCGGCCGCCCGCGCTTCGCCGTCGCCTTCCAGTGAATCTCATCGAACCCATCGCCCGGCAGATAATCCCGCAGCTTCTCAAAATCTCGCCCACGCCCCACCGTCCGTTGCAACTTCGAGCCCAGCTGCCCGCGCGACAGAAACAACGCCGCCAGCTGCTTCCGCTCCGTAAATAAATTCGGATACACCCTCAGCTCGCAGCTCAACGCCGTCCGCACCCGCAGCCGCCACAACCCAAAACGCGACCCGCTCTCCGCGCACGCCAGCACCTCGGTAAACCGACCTCGCCGCTTTGGCGTGCACGTCCAATCCACGCGCGCGTGTTTCGCCCCTGCCGGCAGATCGATCCAGGTCTCCTCCCGCTCGCTCGAAAACACCGCCGGCAATCCGAGCGCGAACCGCAACCGCCGCGCCTCGCCGGTCGGATTCTGAAACACGAGCGAGATCACCCCCGCCCGATCCTTGGCAAACCGCGACACCGCCGGCACCGATACTTCTGGCGGCAACGCCCGCTTCACGCTCAATCCGAGATCCACCAGCGTAAACAACGCCACGCCGAGCAACGCCAGCACCCACACCGGCGTCAGCTCCGGCAACGGCCCCGCGATAGCCGCCAGTACCGCCACACAAGCCACCGCCCAAAGAAGTCGTGTCGCCGGAACGGGAATCATGAGGAGCCCTCCACGCGTGAAGCGGCCTCAGATGTTGGGCGGGATTCTTGTCGAGTGGATCGCCGGTTTTGAATTCGTAGGGCAATAAAAAGACCCAATAGCGCACCCAGAATTATTCCGACTGCCGCAGCCAACCAGAAAACGTGACTGAAATCCTGATGTTCCAAGAGCTCCAACCCGCCGGCCGAAAACAAGAGCGATAAAGCAAAGAAAATGAACGATGCTTTTCGCTCTCTACTTGGCGAAAGCATCGCCGCAGAAACCACAAATACTGCCGCAGGAATAGCCACTGAAACAATTATCGGCGACAGACCAATGACGCTGCTAATTATTCCGCCGCCATAAGTGGACGCTACGCCAGACAAGATATCGTGAACAAGCCCCCAAGCCATAAAGGAACAGAGCATCGCTCCGGGAAAAAAGAATATCCATCGCAGGGTTCTCATTGGGCTTTTTCAGCAGTGTTCACCAGCAGCTAAGTTTTATTCGCGATTCCACGCCCTCACCGCGGCACCGCCACCTGCTCCAATATCTTCGCGAGCACTTCCTCAATCGTGAGCCCTTCGATCTCAAACTCCGGCCGCAGCACGAGACGATGCGACAACACCGGACCCGCCAGACTCTTCACATCATCCGGCGTCACGAAGTCGCGTCCTGCCAGCGCTGCCTTCGCGCGACTGCCGAGCAGCAACGCCTGCGTCGCACGCGGGCCCGCGCCGATCTGCACACTCTCGTGCGAACGCGTCGCCCGGACCAGATCGACCACGTACGCTACGAGCTCTTCGCGCAGCGTCACCTGATCGAGGATCGCGCGCACCGCCGCGAGTTCGCCCGGCCCGAGCACTTGTTTCACCGCACCCGCCGCCAGCACCGCTTCCGGCGCATCGATGCCCAGCACGCGCTTCGCGAGCGTCAGCTCTTCGTCGCGCGCGGGCACGTCCATCTTGATCTTCACCATGAACCGATCCTTCTGCGCCTCGGGCAGCGGATAAGTCCCTTCCGAGTCCGCCGGATTCTGCGTGGCGAACACCGTGAAATTCGCGTCGAGCACATGCGTGTCGCGATCGATGCTCACCACGCGCTCCTGCATCGCCTGGAGCAACGCCGCCTGCGTCTTCGCTGGCGCACGATTGATTTCGTCCGCGAGCAAAAACGTCGTGAACACCGGCCCGCGAATCAGCGTGAACGCATTCGTCTGCAGATTGAAAATATTCGTGCCCGTGATGTCCGCCGGCATCAGGTCCGGCGTGAATTGCACGCGCCCCGTCGGCACGCCGAGCACATGACCAAGCGTGCGCACGAGCAGCGTCTTCGCCACGCCCGGCACGCCTTCGATCAACGCGTGATTGCGCGTGAGCAGCGTGACGAGTGCGAGTTCCACCACCGCGTCCTGACCGATCACAACCTTGGCCACTTCCGCGCGGGCTGCTGCAATCGTGACGGCGAATTTTTCGAGCATTGGGTTCATAAGAAATAAGAGGGTTTAAAATGTCAGCCGTGCATCAGCGCCGCTTCAGCGCCCGCACGATCGCGTTGTAGGTATCGGCTGGTGACGCCTTGGCGGATTGTTTCGCCACCGCCGCCTTCACTCTCTCGACATCTCCCGCGCGCGCCGTCCGCGCCCATTCGGCGAGACACGTATCGACCAGTTTTCCCGCTGGCAGCGCCCGCCGCAGCAACGCTTCCAACCCCGCCGAGGGATGATACGTCAGCCCGGTCTCCGCCGTCTCCGGCGCGGGCGGAACAAACAACGCCATGCGCCGCCACACGAAAAGCGCCGTCAGCAGCAACAACACAAAGAACGCCCCCGCCAGCCCGTAGCGCCGCGCGAGCTTCGCGATTCCCACCTCCTCCTCCACGCCGAGATGGCTCTCGTTGAAAACCACGCGCGCATTCCCGCCAATCAGCCACGCGAGCAACGACGTCTCGCGCGACTTCTGCATCGCCTCGTTGCTCAGGAAAAACGTGTCCGTCGCCATCACGACCGATCCGCGCCCGAGCGACATCTCCACCATCACAGGCGACAAGCCGCGGGTATAAACCACGCGCCAATCCGAGCCCTGCGTTAGATGGAAATACAGATCGCTCTTCCACGGGATCGTGGCCTCAAGCGCCTCCGGAGCGGCGCCCGCTTTCACCGCGCCTTGCTCCTTGTCCATGATCCAGCGGTCGCGCACCTCAAGTCCCCAGCGACGTGTCCAATCCACCGACTCCTTCTTGAAATCGATCGCCTTGTCTTCCTCGTTCCGCGGCGAACTCCGAGACCGCTCGCCCGCGTCTTTCTCCGCCCGTTTCTTCCGCTCAGTTTCTTTCTTCTCCTCTGCCTTTTCCTTGGCCGCCTCCCGTTCCGCGCCGATTCGCTCCAGCTGCGAATCGACGCGGTCAGCCATCGTCATCCGCTCCGCCTTGAAAACGATCACCGCCCGCGAGCCCGCTCGCACCGCGGCATCGAGCGCGTTGGCTTCGTCCACCGAAAAGGCGCTCCACTGAACCCGCTCCATCCCCGCAAAAACCATCGTGCGCGCCGGAGCCTCCGGGATCTTTTTCATCGGTTGCACCGACCGCTCCACGCGCAACTCCGGCAGCTCCTGCAACGCCTCGAAAATCGCCCGCGTCCCCAGCGGATCCGCGCGCAACGTCGAGTACGCGGGAAACAAATCGCCCTGCCCCAGCCGCAGCTTGAAAAGCCAGCCGAGACCGCCCGCAAACGCCACCGCGATCAGCAGCAGCGCGATCCATGAAAAACGTCGGCTCATCGTCACGCGTTCACGACCGCTCCTTCCATCGGCACACGTTCCAACTCTTCCAGCCAAGCCCGCACCACCGCTTCATTCGCGACATCGCGGCCGTACCACACCGACTCGAAATTCAACCGATGCGCCAGAAACCGCATCGTCACTTCGGGCCGCAACACCGCCCGCCGCCGCAGTTCCCGCTCGTAATCTAGATTCGTCTTAAATTTCGCCAGTGTGATGAGCCCCTCCGCCGCGTGTTTCGCGAGCGTCGCCAGATAAAGCGCGCGGAGCGCCAGCCGCCATTCGCCTTTCGTCATCTGTTCTTTCGCCATCGCGAGCCAGCCGTCCGCCGGCATCTGTGCCGCGTGCGTCGCCTCGTCGCGCAGATCCGGTTGAGCCAGCGTGATCGCCCGCCCCACCAATGCCGGCGCCGTATTCCGCCGCGCGCTTCGCACCATCATCACGATCACCACGACGATCCCGAGCACCAGCGCACCGATCAGCAGATACAAAAAAATCCGCAACGACCCCAAGTCTGCGCCACCTCCGCCTCGCAGCGCCGTCTTCTTCACATCGTCCTTTTCCTTGGATCCAAACAAATCGCGCAGCCACGCCTCGAATTCACGCCATGTCCGGCGGATCGAGCCGGCCATCTCCCGGATCATCTCCACGCCTTCGCGCAAAAATTTCTTCACCGCCCCTTCCTCTTTCACATCGGCCTCCTTGTCGCCCGGTTGCGGCCGGAGCTGCCACTGAAAATCCCGGCGCTTCAGCACGTCGTCCAGCGCGCGATCAAGCGACGCCGGATCGACTGACGCCACTTTTCCACTACGCCCGCTTTCCACCGCCAGCGACACGGCTTCAGCGCGGCTCGTCGCAGGCGCCAGCAAGCCCATCGCCACTGCCAGCAACACCGCCACCGCGCCCGCCCGCCCGCGCGGCGTCGTGCTTGCCGGCCGGGCCAGACGCAACTCCACCCGCAAATCGTCGCCCGAATGCTGCGCGCGTCCGTGAAAAACGCGCAGCACATAAAACGCCTTCACCA
>CAMLSH010000125.1 GCA_946482625.1 uncultured Opitutaceae bacterium | reverse complement strand
ACCGGCATCACGATGCCCGACAGGTAATCGCTCGCACTCGACGACAGGAAAACGATCGCGCCATCCATGTCCCCCGGCTCGCCCCAACGGTTCGCCGGGATGCGGCTGAGAATTTCCTTCGAGCGCACCGCATCGGCCTGAAGCGCGGCGGTGTTGTCCGTGCGCATATAGCCGGGAGCGATGGCGTTCACGTTCACACCCTTCGACGACCACTCATTCGACAGCGCCTTCGTGAGCTGGCCAACGGCGCCCTTGCTGGCGGCGTATCCGGGAACCGTAATACCGCCGAAGAACGTCAGCAGGGAAGCGATGTTGATGATCTTGCCGGAGCCGCGCGCCAGCATGTGTTTGCCCGCGGCGCGACAGGCGGTGAACACGCCGTCGAGATTCACGCCGAGCACCAGATCCCAGTCCGCGTCGCTGTGATCGACCGCGGGCGTGCGTTTGATCAGGCCCGCGTTGTTCACGAGGATATCGAGGTGCCCCTGCCAGGCGATGGCCTGATCGATGAGGCGTTGCACGTCTTCGCGCTTGCCGAGATCGGCGGCGATGCCGACCGCGCGGCGACCGAGTTTTTCGACTTCAGTGACGACCGGTCCGAGTTTGGCGGCGTCGCGACCGTTGATGATCACGTCCGCTCCGGCTTGTGCGAGCGCGAGCGCCATCGAGCGGCCGAGGCCCTGCGACGAGCCCGTCACGAGGGCAACTTTACCGGCCAGGCCGAACTTTTGCGTTAGGAAGGTGCTCATAAAAAATCATTCTCTTCGTCTTACTCGTTCTCGTTCGTCAGTCCGCCCCTTTCTCGAAGCAGAGAAAGAAAACGATAACGAGGATCGAGAAAGATGGGTTGTTACTTCAGCTCCGCGATCGGGCACGGGTCCATATCGGAGAAGACCTGGTTGTCGCCGCCCATCGCCCACACGAAACGGTACGACCCCGTACCGACGCCCGAGTGGATCGACCACGCCGGCGAGAGCACGACCTCACGGTCGCGCATGATCAGGTGACGCGTCTTCTGCGCTTCGCCCATCAGGTGGACGACCATCTGGTCTCCAAGATCGAAATACAGGTAGATCTCCGTGCGGCGGCTGTGAACGTGCGGAGGCATCGTGTTCCAGATGCTGCCGGGCTCGAACTCCGTGCAACCCATGACGAGCTGGCAGCTCTTCACTCCGTCGATGTGGATGTACTTCAAGATGCGGCGGCGGTTCGCCTTCGTCACATCGCCGATCGGATCGCTGGAGACATCGGCTTTGCGCACGACCGCCGTCGGGTACTTCGCATGCGCCGGCGTGCTGATAAAATAAAACGCCGCTTGTCCGCTCGCGCCATTCTCAAAGCTCACGTCCTTCTCGCCGAGCCCGATGTACACACAATCGAGCGTACCGAGATCGTACTTCGTGCCGCCGACTTTGACCGAGCCGGGCGCGCCGACGTTGAGGATGCCAATCTCGCGGCGTTCGAGGAAGAAACTCGTGCCGAGCTCCTTGTCATGCGGCAGGCCGAGCGGGGCCGTGGTGGGCAGCGCCGCTCCGACGATCATGCGATCGAGGTCAGTATAGTGCGCGTTGACCTGGCCCGGCTGAAAGAGACCGCCAATGTGGAAATGCGCGCGGAGATCCTCCGTGCTCATGACGTTCGCTTGGGCGGGCGTGGGGAAATAATGGAGCTTCATGATTGAGTGATGTGTGTGGTCGTTGGCGTTGTCCGGTGCCTGCGTGCAAAAATCGCTGCTGCTCCGCGCACCGAAGAAGACGTGCGCGGCGCGATTCGAGGAGCCTTACTCCCCGATCTTAACGGTGATGGGCGACTTCAAACGCGCCGCGAAATCCGCGAGGTATTTTTCCCAGCTCTCTTTCGTGGGAAAATCGCCCGCCTTGGTCCAGCCGGAGCCCGCATAGTACGTGACCGGTTTGCCCGACTGTGCCTTGGCCAGCGCGAGCAAGTTGAGCGTGTCTTCGGCATAACCCGCGAACTGCGGGCCGGGAACGATGACCGCCGTGCCGAGCGCGCCATTGGTTTTCTGCACCGTCCATTGCGCGAGCACGCCCGCGGCCTCTTGTTTGATAACTTCGACCTGCGGCTCCTGACCCTTATCGGCGTTGTTTTTATTCAGGCCGACCGCAACGGTGAACTCCTTCGCATTGCCGCCGCCCGTGAACGTGCTGTCGATCCGGTCGAGATTGTGCCCCGCATCTACCGTGAAGCGTTTCACCTCGGAAACATAGATGCCGCCCGCCGCCCAGGTGTCGTACGTGAGTTCGAAGATCGCACGGATCGGTCCGTTCGCGACGATCTTCCAGCTACTGTAGTTGCGTCCGACGTAGAGTTGCTTGCCATCCCACACGCCCGTGCCGCCGCAACCCCGCGAACCGCCGACGTTGTACATGTCCATGCCCTCGCCCTGATCCTTGTGATAGTGGTCGTGGCCCTTGTTGTACCAGCGATCGACGATCGGGTAATCCACACGCTTCGACCAGATATCGAGTCCGCTCGTCACGAGCACTTCTTTCACCACACCCGCCGGAGCCGGCGCACCGAGCGCGGGTCCGTACGTGCGATGCGCAACTTTGTCGTTCTCCCACGCGAAATCGTCGAGGCGCTCCGGGATGTAGCGGGCAAACGCCTTCGTCGGAAACACCGGCGCGACGCCATCGATCTTCTCGATCGTGAACGTCGCGGATTTTTCCCCCGCCGCGAAACTATGCTGGAAGATCAACTCGCCGTAAGCGGCGCCCACATTTTGCGGGTCCTTGGCCTGCGGCGCGACATTGGTCACTTGATACGGCAGGATATTTCCCGCCGCGTCCTTCACCGCGATCTTCTGGAGATACGCGCCCGGCAAGGCCGCGTTCACCTGGCTCCACGGAATCGCGATCGTCTCGGACGGGCGGGGTGCGTCGAGCTCGTGGGTAACCGTTACTTTCACTTTGTCGGCGGCGCGCAGGCCGCACACGGCGAGGAACAGAGCTATCAGGAAGGGGGCGCGGAGTGTTTTCATGATAAAAACGGACAGGTGTCGAACGAACTGCGCCACGCTCCAGAAACCAAGCGCAAAGCGCAAGAATGCTCCGCCGCATTTCCGCATCCCGGTTTTCTTCGCAGCTCAACATCCTCCTCTGCAACCGTTGCAGCGTATCCACTTTGCCCATCGCCGGACGGTGACGCCGACGACGTCGCACGCCGCGATTAAATGGTAAATAGATCCCCAGTGTGCACATTTAACCGAACCCAATCCGATAGGAAGGTTCTGTGCGGCTCCGCCTCAACACTGCGATTCTGCGGGACTCCCTAGAGATTTTCACAAATTTGCGACTACTTGGAATTTGCCCATCCCACGGGCGCCGCTACCCACTCTCTCCAGCCCTTTTATGAACGTGAGCACTATTCGCCTCCTCCCAAAGACCCTCGCGCTCGGCCTCGCACTCAGCCTGTGCAGCACGACCGCCAGCCTGGCCGCCACGGCGACCACCGACCCCGTTGGTTACAACACCATCTCCCTGCTCGCCAATTCCGACACCTACGTGTCCGTACCCTTCCACCGTCCCGCCGTCTTCGTCGGGCAAGCCGCGTCCTTCTCGGGCAACGTGATCACCGTCGCCGGCACCCCCGGCTGGACCGCCAACCAGTTCGTCTACGTCTCCAGCACGCAGACAAACACCTATTATCTCTTCATCCGTTCCGGCACCAAAGAGGGCAACTACTACACCGTCACAGCCAACGGTACCAACACCCTCACGATCGATCTCGCCGGCGACACCCTCACCGGCCTCGCCGCCAACGAATCGATCAGCCTCATCCCCTATTGGACCCTCGGGACACTCTTCCCTGCAGCCGATGCCGGCGTCTCCTTCACGTCCTCCACGTCGCCACTCTCCGTCCAGACCTACGTCCTGATTCCCAACCTCGAAGCCAGCGGCATCAATCTCTCTGTCTCCGCCAGCTACTACTTCTACAACAGCGCCTGGCGCCTCTTCGGCCAAGACGCCGCCCTCGTCCGCAACGACGATCTCCTCCTGCCCGACTCCTACTTCATCGTGCGCAACGGCAACGCCACCGGCACCCTCACGCAGACCGGCAACGTTCAGATGAAGAAGTTCACCATTCCCCTGATGACTGAAGTCGGTTCGCGCCAGGACAACCCCGTCGCCGTCGCCCGCCCCATCCCGGTCACCCTGAACGACTGCGGCCTCATCTCCAGCGGAGCCTTCGCCACCAGCGCCAGCCCGCTGAATCTCGCCGATACCTTGCTCGTTTTCGACAACACCGCCGCCGGCAAAAACAAAGCCGCCGCCAGCACCTATTACTACTATAACAACGCCTGGCGTAAATTCGGCGCCGACGCCGCGCAGGACTTCGGCACGACCATCGTTTTCAGCCCCGGCACCGGCGTCCAGATCCGCAAAGCCGCCACCGCCAACGGTGCCGCCAGCATCTGGATCAACAGCCCCACTTACTGATTTTCTCACATGAAACGCCCTCGCTTCCTCGCCGCTCTGGCCGCGCTCACCGCCGCACTGACCGCGCCCCTCTCCGCCACGGTTACGATTAACCTCGCTGGCGCCGTCCTCAGCAACGCTGCAGGCACCGCCATCCCGAATGGCGGGCTCGTCCTGCTCGTCTCCTCCACGACCAACTCGACGTTCACCGCTCCCCCCTCCACCGCGTCCACTGCAGTCGGTTCCGTTATCGCGGACGACGACATCATCATCGGCTCCGCCACCATCGATTCCGCCGCGTCCGGAATCACCGGCGGCTTCGCGAAGGCCATCAACATCACCTTCAGCGGCAACCTAAACGCCGGCGATCCCATCCAACTCTACTGGTTCCCCACGCTCACGTCGGCCAGCACCACGCTCGGCCAAGGCGTCGCCTACGGGTCATACCGCACTGATTCCATCGCCAGCGATTCCGACATCGCCTGGGTCCTTCCGGCCGACGGCGCTACTGCGACGCTTAAGGTCCTCACCACCACCGCCGGTGGCAGCATCGCCGACACCGCGGGCCGCGCCACTCTGACCACCGACGGTACCGTCGTCGTCGCCCCCGCGATCACGACCCATCCCGTCAGCCAGAGCGTCAACGTCGGCGCCTCCGTCACCTTCAGCGTCACCGCGACCGGCACCTCGCTGACCTATCAATGGAAAAAAGACGGCAACAACATCTCCGGGGCCACCTCATCCAGCTACAACATACCCTCGGCAGCTTCCGGCAACGCCGGCAGCTACACCGTCACCGTCGCCAACAGCGCCGGCACGGTGACCAGTAACGCCGCCACCCTCGCGGTGACCATCCCTGCGCCAACGATCACGACGCACCCCGCAAGCCTGACGGTCAACGAAGGTTCCGCCGCGACTTTCACGGTGGCTGCGAACGGTACCGGACTTTCCTACCTGTGGTTCCGCAACGGCATCTCTATCTCAGGCGCGACCTCCGCGAGCTACACGATTGCCACAACCACCTCCGCTTCGGCGGGCAACTACACGGTCCAAGTTTCCAACTCCTCCGGCAACGTCACCAGTAACATCGCCACGCTCACCGTCCTCCCCGTATTCACCGCGCCAGCACCCGAGGGTTATGCCGCGAGCGTTACGGGCGGCGGCACGCCGACCCTGACCAACCATACGGTCGTCACCACTGCGGCCGACTTCCGCACCCTCGCCGAATCCACCGCCTCGGGCGCCGCTATCATCACCGTCTCCGGCTCGCTCAATCTCGGCACCACCAAGGTCGCGGTAAAATCCAACAAGACCATCCAGGGCCTCAACACCGGCGCTACGCTCATCGGCAATCTCGAACTCGCCTCCGGCGTTTCCAACGTCGTCATCCGCGGGCTCACCATCAGCAACCCCTCCGGCAGCGCGATCACCGTCACCGGCGCCACTAACGTCTTCATCAACCACGTTTCCTTCGTCGACACCTCCGACACAGCCCTGCGCATCGTCGGCGGCGCCGATAACGTCGCGGTGACCTGGTGCGAATTCTACTTCAACGCCGGCCAGACCACCCGCCTCGCCACCCTCATCGGTGCCACCAGCGGCGAGACCAAGGCCCTCAAGGTCACCCTCGCGAACAACGCGTTCTCCGACCGCGTCGATCAACAGATGCCCGACTCCACTTGGGGCCAGGTCCACCTGTTCAATAACTACTTCAATCCCGCCGGCACCGCCAACACCTCCGGCTCGATCGCCCGCGCCAACGCCCAGTTCTTGTCCGAGAGAAACCAATACACCAGTATCGTCAGCCCTCTCACCAAGACCGGCGGCGGACTCATCCGCGCGATCGGCAACGGCTACACCACCACCACCGGCACTGCGGCCGATGCCGGCACCGACACGGTTTTTACCCCCACCTACTCCTACCGCCTGATGAACGTGGCCAACGTTGCCACGTCCGTCCTGGACGGCGCGGGTAACACCGCCGGTGCTGCATCGGGCGCCGCCAACACCGGCTCCGCCTCGATCACCGCGAGCGGCACTTCCATCACGACCGGCTCCGCCTTCACCCTCACCGCCGCCAATATCAGCGGCATCACCGCCTCCACCTACCAGTGGCGCTTGGGTAACGTCGACATCGCGAACGCGACCAGCGCGAGCTACACCGTCGCTAGCGCCCAAAGCGCCAACGCCGGCATCTACACCGTCGCCGTGTCCAACACCTCCGGCGAAACCATCGTCAGCACGCCCGTCACGATCTCCGTGACTGCCGCCCCCGTGACCCCGCCCCCCTCGGGTGGCGGTAGCAGCGGCGGTGGTGGTGGTGGTGGTGGCGGCGGATCCCCCTCGGTGTGGTTCCTCCTCGCGCTCGGTGCCCTTGCCGGACTCCGCCGGTGGACGAAACGCGGCTGAGCACGTTTTCGCGACGCGACAACCCTCAACTCCTCTTCGCCCAAGCGGCGGTGCCTCACGGCGCCGCCGCTTTTTTTGCGTCCCCCCGCTCGGCAACCTGAACCGCTCTTCCCTGAAGGGACGACCTCCGTGTCGTCCGCTCTGCGATCTCAACCCCGAATCAGCCGCACCGCAGCCACCGCTTTCTTCCGTTCTCTCCGCGCCCGCCACCACCCACCTGGGGTTTTACACCTATTTACCAATCGGCCAACACCCCAACTCCCTCGCACCAGCCGCGATGCACATCCAAAATTTATAGCCGGTGCTTAAGTCCGCCTAGGCCCGGTCGATTATGAGGGACAATCCATCGCTCGATCATGACGAAATCCCTCACTCGCTTCCTCTCGCTGTTGACTCTCATCGGGTTGACGAGCCTTCCGCTGACCTCGCTGGCCGACGACACTATTTATACCAAGGTCGACGAAAACCCCGTTCCGGTTAAAACCCCACCACCGCGCTACCCGGACAGCCTCAAACGCGAAGGCGTTTCGGGTGTGGTCGCCGTGACGATCGTCATCGATGAAACCGGCGCCGTATCGAGCACCACTGTCGCCAAATCGTCGCACCCCGACTTCGAACGCCCCGCGATGGAGGCCGTCTCCAAATGGAAATTTAAGCCCGCCAAAAAGGACGGCGCCGCCGTCAAGGTGAAGGTCACGCTCCCGCTCCGTTTCAGCGTCGAAGACTAATTCGTCCGCGCGTTTCCGCCAGCCAGCCACTCATCCGTCTCTCTCTTTTCTTCATTCATCGCTCACTGTGAAACTCCCATCGCTCACCATCGGCCGCAAGATCACCTCCGGCTTCGCACTCGTATTCACGCTTTTCGTCGTGGTCGCGGCGCTCGCGTACCTCGCGCTCGGTCGCGCGGGTAAAGGTCTCACCGACTTCTCCCAAAGCACCGCCGACACCAACGTCATCGCCAATCTCGAGACCTCGATGCTCAACCTCCGGATGAGCGTGAACGAGTTTCTCGCCACCAACTCGGAAGCCAGCATCGCCACCTACGAACAAAACCGCGTGGCACTCGATGCCGCCCTCGCCGCCGCCGGCCGCACGCAAGATGTCGCTGCCGCCAAAAAGTTCCTCCTGGACTACGAAGCGGCCTTTCAAAAGACGGTCGATCTCCTCCACCAACGTGAGGCGGAAGTCGCCAACACCCTCGCTCCCCGTTCCGCCGCCATCGGCGACGCGCTGAAGGCCATGCTCCTCGCCGCCCGTCAAAGCGGCGACCAAAGCGCCTCCTTCAAGACCTCCTCCGCGCTTCAAAACTTCTTCGAAGGCCTCGCTTCCGTGAACAGCTTCCTGCTCACCCGCGACGCCGCTCACGCCGACAAAACCCGCGCTTCGTTCGAAGCCATGAACAAGCAGGTCGTCAGCATGGAAAAAGAACTCAAGGAAGCCGAAGCCCTCGACGCCAGCCTCGCCGATCCCGCCAAGGCAAAGCTCCTCGCTGAGACACAGCAAAACTCCGCCGCCTATCTCGAAGGATTCGAGAAAGTCGTCACCGTCGCCCAAGCCCGCGCTCAAGTCGTCAGCGATGAACTCGACCGTCTCGCCCCGCTCTTCACCAAAGAAATCACCAGCGTCCGCACGTCGCTCCGCGAGCTTCAGGACAAACTCGATGCCGACATCCGCGACGCTCAAAAGCGCAACGAACTCCTCGTTCTCTCGCTCAGCGTCGCCGGCGTCATCCTCGGCATCGTTTTCGCCTTTATTATCGTTCGCAGCGTCACCCGTCCGATCACCGTGATCACGACGCGTCTCGCCAGCGGCGCGGAACACACCGCTTCCGCTTCCAGCCAGGTCACCTCCGCCAGCCAGACCATGGCCGAAGGTTCCTCCCGCCAGGCCGCCGCCCTCGAAGAGAGCTCAGCCTCCCTCGAAGAGATGGCCGGCATGACCCGCAAGAACGCCGAAAACGCCCAGGCCGCGAAATCCCTCGCCAATCAAACCCGCATCGCCGCCGATGCCGGCACCGAAGACATGAAAGAGATGAAAGCCGCCATGGCCGCCATCCAATCTTCCAGCACGGAAATTTCCAAGATCATCAAGACGATCGACGAGATCGCCTTCCAAACCAACCTCCTCGCTCTCAACGCCGCCGTTGAAGCCGCCCGCGCCGGTGAAGCCGGCCTCGGTTTCGCCG
>CAMLSH010000124.1 GCA_946482625.1 uncultured Opitutaceae bacterium | reverse complement strand
GCGCACGAGGAAATCGCGCGACGGGCGTATGAGTTGTGGGAGCAAGACGGCTGCCCGGGAGGGTGCAGCGAACGGCATTGGCTGGAGGCGGAGCGGCAGCTGCGCGGATCGTCGTTTGGCGGAGCGCCAAGTGAAAAGGATGCGCGTGAAGAGGCGCGGGCGATCAAGGCTTCGGCGGAGCGGCGGGCGGGTGCGCCAGCGCGAAATTAGCCGCGGTGGTGTGGGTTGGTCCCTCGCTCGGGCGCGAGCGCGAAAGAGACGCTACTCCAGAAGAATTAGTGGGGCTTCGCGGGAGTGCAGCGGTGCGACTGATCGCGGGTATGAACGGGGTTGATCGCTAAACGGCTCGCGCGGTTTTGACGGAGCCTTATTAGCGGAGGCGTATGTTTAAAGAACGCACGCCGCGATGGATCATGATGGGCGCCTTTATGCTCACGCTGGGAGCAGGGGCGGTGAATTCGGTGGGTTTCTTGGGGGTGCATCACCAAGGCATCTCGCATCTCACGGGAACGATTTCGCTGGTGGGCACGCGGCTAGCGGCGGCGAACTTTCACGATGCGATGGCGGCGGGGATGATCGTGGGGAGTTTTTTCTTTGGCGCGTTTTTGAGCGCGGTGATCATCCGTCAGAACACGCTGCACATGGGGCGGCGGTATGGCGTGGTGTTGACGATCGAGTCGGCGCTGTTGTTTGGCGCGGTGTATCTGTTTGAAAACGGAACGGTGGCGGGGGCGTATCTGGCGTCGATGGCGTGTGGTTTGCAGAATGCGATGGCGACGAGCTACAGCGGGGCGGTGATCCGCAGCACGCACATGACGGGGATCGTGACGGACATGGGCATCGCGTGCGGGCATCTGCTGCGAGGGCAACCGGTGGATTGGATCCGGATGCGGCTTTACGGGGTGTTGCTGTCGGGCTTTGCGTTGGGTGGGGTGGCAGGCGCGGCGGGGTATGCGAGAATCGGCTACAGGACGCTGGTTTTTCCGGCGGTGCTCAGCGGTGTGAGCGGGATGAGCTATGCCATCTACAAACACTGGCAGCGGATGAAGCGCGGCGCGCACGGCGCCGCGCAGTGACCAATGGCCGGTGGTCGGAGTTGAGCGGTGAAGCGCTATTCTAGGAGGGCGGGGCGGGAGCGATGGGCTAGAGGGAATGCGTAAGAGAACGAAAAAGAACGGGAGTTATTCGCGCCAGGTGAAGGCGTGGCAGAGGGCGACGCCGGCGGCATCGGCTTCGTCGAAGGCAAGCGTGCGGCCGTGACCAAGGAGGCCCATGACAGTGCGGGCCATCTGTTCTTTGCTGGCGCGGCCGGCGCCGACGACGGCCTGTTTCACGCGGAGCGGCGGGTATTCGAAAATCGGTTTCGCATGCAGGGCGGCGGCGGCGATGGCGGCTCCGCGGGCGGCACCGAGGATCTGGGCGGTCTGGAAATTTTGAACGAAAATCGTCTGCTCGAGGGCGACGTGGCGGATGTCTTGATCGACGACGAAGGTGGTGACGGCGCGGTGGATCTCGGCGAGCGCGACGGGCATGGGTTCGCGGGCGTGAACTTTGACGGTAAGGCAGCGGAGGAGAACCGGTTGGCGGCCGGGGGTGAACTCGATGAGGGCGAGGCCGGTGCCGCGCAGGCTGGGATCGATGCCGAGGACGCGGCCGGAGAAGGCGGGGCGGCTCAAGGTGAAGCCAGGCGTGGCCTGCGCGACGGAGGACGCAGAGGGAGACGTGGGTTTGCCGGAGAGTTTTGCGGCCCACATTTGCCGGACGGTGAGGCGTGCCATGGAGAACGAAGGAAGGATTATGAACGCGGAATTATGAAGGAGATTCTGCACGGAGGTTTTTCCGGGGAGGGGGGCGGGACGACGGAGGAGCGAAGATGCCACGATCATGTGTGCGACGGAGCGAGAGCGGTTAAAACTGAGGTGTGACCGGTTTTGCTTTCGATGGAGTCATCAGGCGGCTTGGCCACAAAAGGCGCAGAAGGCGCAAAGTGGGACGGGTGTTTGACGGGCTAGGCGCCCGGGTTCCGGCTGTCGTGTAGTCTGAATGGTCCAAGGAGTGCGGGCGGTTCGGTGAGACCGTTGTGGTCTGGTTGAGGATGGCGGGGACCCGGGACGGATGGACGGACTTTGAGCAAAGACAGGCTTGACGGCGGCCGAGTCGGTTGGAATTCCAATCATTGTGATTCCAAGCATATCGGCCATCGCCCTGCGCGCGCTCACAGTGGAAACGGTGAGGGCGGGGAGCGTTCTCCAGCGGGAAGCGGGGCGGTTGTTTCGGGCGTTCGGTGTTTCGGCGGCGCAGTTTAATGTGATCAATCTCCTCGCGGCGCGGCCGGGCGGCATGAGGGCGTCGGAGCTGGCGCTTTCGCTGGTCGTCGATCCGTCGAGCACGACGTACATCCTCGATCAGCTGGAGGAGCGGGGCTTGCTCACGCGGAAACGCGATACGGAGGACCGGCGGGCGCTGAAGGTGCTTTTGACGCCGGCGGGCAAGCGGCTGCATGCGCGGTTGATTCCGGTCTATCATCGAGCGCTGCAGCGGATGGCGGAGTCGTTTTCGCCCGCGGAGTTGGCGGGAGCGCTTCCGTTTTTGGAGAAACTTCCCGTAGCGGCGGTGGAGGCGATCGATGCGGTGCTGGCGGAGGCAGGAGGCGCGTCGGGACGAACGAGCAAGCCGAAGAGAACGAAACGGGGTGATGCATGAAGATTTTGGTTACAGGAGGATCGGGGTTTGTTGGTGGCGCGTTGTGCGCGGAGACGGTGGCGCGTGGATGGGAGACGGTCGCGTTGTCACGCAGTCCGTCGCGAGCGGGGCGCTGGGTGCAGACGGATTTGACGCGGCGGATCGAGGTAGATTTCCGACCGGACGTGGTGGTGCATTGCGCGGCGAGGTCATCGCCCTGGGGGACGGCGAAGGACTTCGAGCGACAGAATGTGGAGGCCACGAGGAACGTGCTGATGTTTTGCCGGGAGGCGGGGACGCCGCATCTGGTCTACGTTTCGACGAGCGCGGTGCTTTATCGCAACGAGCATCAGTACGCGATGGACGAGGCGACGCCGCCGGCCGTGCGGTTTCTCAATCACTATGCGCGCACGAAATTTGCCGGCGAGGAGTTGGTGCGCGCGTACGAAGGGCCGAAGACGATCTTGCGTCCGAGGGCGGTTTTCGGGCCGGGCGACACAGTGGTGTTTCCACGTATCCTGCGAGCAGCGGAGAAAGGGAAGTTTCCAGTGATTGAGTCGGACGAGACGGTGATGGCGGACCTGATCTACATCGACTCGCTGGTGGCTTATATCGTGCGAGTGATCGAGCGGAGGGCGGAGGGGCTTTTCCACCTCACGAACAACCAGCCGGTGCCGGTGGTGGCGTTTTTGACCGGACTGTTTACGCAACTGAACCTGCCCGCACCGAAGCGGAAAATTCAGGCGCGCCGGGCGATGCGGGCAGCGACGTGCGTGGAGGCGGTTTATCGCGCGCTCCCTTTTTTGGGCGAGCCGCCCATTACGCGGTTTGGCGTGTCGGTGTTCGCGTATTCGAAGACCATGGACGTCACGAAGAGCCTGCGTGAGCTCGGGCCGCCGTCGGTGAGCCTGGATGAGGGCGTGGAGCGGTTCATCGCTTGGCAAAAGGAGCAGTCATGATCGCGCCGCTCGTCATCGCCGTCGCTTATCTGGCGCAGCTGGGTGCAAAGGCATGGCTCGCGAGCCGGTATGCGCGGCGGTCGCAGGCGGACGTTGCGGGATCTGCGGCGGAGGGTGGGCACGTGACGATTGTGCAGCCGATTTTGGGAGGCGATCCGCGGCTGGCGGAGACGTTGGCGGCGAATCTGCGGACGTTGCCGAGTGAGCGATTTCTGTGGCTGGTCGATGAAGACGATCCGGAAGGCGCGACGGTTTGCGAGCGGCTCGTGGCGGAAAACTCCGCGGTCGCGGTGACGCTTCTACGCTGTCCGCCGCACGGACAGAGCGAGAACCCCAAGGCGCATAAACTCGCGCTGGCTTTGCCACAGGTGGAGACGGCGGTATTTGTCGTGCTCGATGACGATACACGGCTGACGGAGGCGGGGCTGGCGGCGCTGGTCGCGGGGCTCGACGGTGGAGCGGCACTGGCGACGGGGCTGCCGCGGTATCACGCAGCTGGGGACGGCTGGAGCGGGTGGCTGGCTGAGTTCGTGAATTCGGCGGCGGTGCTGACGTATCTGCCGGTGTTGGCGTTTTCAGAACCGCTCTCGATTCACGGGATGTGTTATGCGATGCGGGTGGACGAGGCGCGGCAGCTGGATGTGTTTCACGCGATCCGGCGGGCGTTGACGGACGATCTCGCGCTTGCGCTGGAGTTGCGTCGGCGCGGCCTTCGGATTGTGCAAACGGTGGAGCCGCACGATATCGCGACGTCGGTGGAATCGTTGGGAAAATTGTTGGGTATTCTCCATCGGTGGTTTGTGTTTACACGGCTGTTGATCGGCGAATGCCCGTGGAGTCAGCGGGCGGGAATCGCGGTGGCTTATGCGGTGCCGCCGCTGTTGTTGATCGCGCTGCTCGGGCTGGCGCCATTTTCGATGATCGGGGTGGGCGCGGTGGTTGTGACGCTGATTGTGAGGGAGTGGGTGCTACGGCGCGTGAAGGAGGAATTTCTTGGAGCGGCGATGCCGCATCGGAGTCTGGCCTCGGTGATCCTGGATGTGGCGCAACCGGTTTTTCTGGTGGTGGCTTGTTTGAGAAAAACGATTCGCTGGAGGACGCGGATGATCCGCGTGCGCTCTGTCACGGAGTTCGAATACCTATGAGCGGCGCGCCGATCATTGCTTTCCTTACGGGGCAGAGCCGTCCGGGTTGTTGTGCGCTCAGTCCGGAGCAGCATCGCTTTCTGGAGCAGTTGGCCGGGCGTGACCGCGAGCTTGTGCCGCTCAATTTTCCGTATCGGTCGAGCGGGGAATTTCGCGAGGTGCCGCTGGTGTTGGCGAGCTGGAGGAACTTTCGCGGTTATCTGGCGTCGCGGAGGCCGGGCTTTGCGGCTGCCTATCGCGACGATGTGACTCGGCTGATCGCGCGTGCAGAGAAGGTGGTGTTTCTCGCGGGGAGTTCGGGGTTGGAGCTGTTTAACAATCTTGAGCTTTCGGAAGCGGAGGAGCGGAAGTGCGGGCTGATTTGTTTCGGGCCGGTGGCGAGACGGCCGCCGCGGTATGCGGAGGCGGTGATTGTGCAGGGCTCGCGCGATTATCTTTCGCGGGCGTTTTTCCGCGGTGGACCGCCGTCATTGAATTGTGGGCACATGGGGTATCTCGATGACCCGGCGTTTGTGCGTCTCTGCCGCGAGCGGATCACGAGTTTTCTTTTCCAGCCATGCATCAACATTTCCGCATAACCGGATCGGGACGTTACCTGCCGCGGCTTCGCATCGACGCCGAGGAACTCGACAAGCGGCTGGGCTTCGCGCCGGGGACGGTCTTCGCGCGGACAGGCGTGCAGCATCGGTATCGAGCAACCGGTGACGAGTCGGCGGCGACGATGGCGGGGATCGTGATCGGGCGCGCGCTGGCGGAGGCCCGATGCGGGGTGGGCGAGCTGGACCTGGTCATCGATGCGAGTTTGTGCGTGCAGCAGCCGATTCCGTGCAACGCGGCGTTGATCCAGGAGGCACTGGGCGAGGCCGCGGCGGGTGTGCCGTGCATGGATGTGCATGCGAGCTGCCTTGGTTTTTTTGCGGCGCTGAAGGTCTTGAATGGGCTTTTCGCGAGCGGAGATGCGAAGCGAATTCTCGTTGTCTGTGCGGAGACGCCGCTGGCGGGTGTGAACTGGGCGGAGCCGGAGAGCGCGTGCTTGATGGGGGACGGCGCGGCGGCGTTTGTCTTCGAAGCCACAGAGCCGGTTCATCCGTGCCGGCTAGTGATGGAGACGTTTTCGGAGGGGGCGCATCTTTGCGAAGTTGAGGGCGGTGGACACCGGCTGCCTTCGTATGCCTACACGGCCGAGATCGATGCGAAGTACCGTTTCCGCATGGATGGAAAGGCGGTGCATAAACTGGCGAGCCGGTTGCTGCCTCCGCTGGTCGAGCGGGTGTTGCGCGAAACGGCGTGCTCGTTGAGCGACGTCGAGGTTGTGCCGCATCAGGCGTCGGGGCCTGCGGTGGAATTGATCACGCGGAGACTGGGAATTTCGCGGGAGCGTCTACATGCGACGCTCGCGGAGCACGGCAACCTGGTGGCAGCGTCGCTGCCGTTTGTGCTGCATGGCGTGCGGGAGAAAAAGCCGGCGGGCACGCGGGTGATGTTGCTCGGGACGGCGGCGGGTTACACGCAGGCGGTGGGAATCATCACGCTATGAGTCTGCGGGTGCATTATCTGAACGGCGGGTACTGCCGTCACCTGCTCGCGAGTGTGGATGGGCGGACGCTGCGGAAGGTGACGTTTCACGCGGTGTTTCTCGCGATCGAGCATCCAGCGCTTGGCTGGATCGTGTGCGACACGGGCTACGGCATGCGTTTCTTCGAGGCGACGTGCGCTTGGCCGTACCGGCTTTATCGCTGGGCGACGCCGGTGTCGTTGCGCGGGACGGCGGCGGCGGCGCTTGCGGGAATCGGTGTGCGGCCAGAGGAGGTGCGGCATGTGATCGTAACGCATTTCCATGCGGATCACATTGGCGGACTGAGCGAGTTTACCGGGGCGCGCGTTTATTATCACGAAGAGGCGCTGGCGCCGCTGGTGGCGAGGAAGCCTTTTGGTCAGACCCGGGCGGCGTTCCTTCCGGCACTGATTCCGGCGGATCTGGCGGGGCGGAGTACAGTGATCGCGGCGAAAGATTTTGCGGCGGACGACGGCGGGTTGCCGTTTGCGACGTATGATCTGTTTGGTGACGGGCGGCTGAAGCTCGTGGCGCTTCCCGGGCATGCGCCGGGGCAGATCGGGCTGGCGTTCACGAGCGATGGGGTGCGGACGCTTTACTGCGCAGATGCCTTTTGGCGGATGGAGCAGATTGTGGCGGGTGTGAATCTGCCGCGTCCGGTGCTCGGGTTGCAGTGGGACGGTGCTGCGTATCGGGAGACGGTTGAGAAACTGCGGGAGCTGGCGCGGCGGAAAACGCATCGGCTGCTGGCGTGTCACGACGAGGAGACGCAACGGTATGTCACGGCTTAAGATCGACGTGGTGGCGCCGCCGTTTGACGGACATCTGCACCCGATCCTCGGGCTGGCGGAGGTGCTGAGGGAGTTTGGGGATATCCGTGTGCTGACGACGCCGGATGCGGCGGCTACGGTGGTGGCGGCGGGTTTCGAGTTCGTTCCGATCTTGAGCGGGCGCGTGGGGGACGTCTGGCGTATCGCGAACACGCCGCGGCCGGTTCGCGGAAGGCCGTGGATGTTGCTGCGGCAATTTCGGGAAAATCTGGGGCTGCTACCGTTGCTGAAGCGCGAGGTCGAATTGGCGTGGCGGATACGGCGGCCGGATCTGGCGCTGGTGGATTTTACGCTCCCGAGCGTCGGGCATTTGGCTCGGGCGCAAGAGATCCCTTGGTGGACATCGCATCCATCGCCGTTGGCGATCGAGATGCGTGACGGGACGCCGACGTATCTGGGCGGGTGGGCGCCGCCGAGGGGCGTCGCGGGGCGGTTGAGAGATGCGGTCGGCCGCAGCGGCGTGCGGTTGTTCAAGCGGATGGTTTTTGCGAGCTTCCGGAGGGAACTGTGGGACGTGGGTCTTGAGCAAATCTATCGGGCGGATGGCTCGGAGGCGGTGTACTCGGATGAAGTGATTCTGGCACTGGGTGCGCGAGAGCTGGAATTGCCGGGGACCTGGCCGAAGGCGGTGCGGTTTGTCGGGCCGGTGTGTCGTACGCCGAATGCCGAGGCTTCGCCGGCGCCGGTGCTGGATGAACGGAGGAAGAATGTTTTAGTGACAATCGGAACGCATTTGCCGTACGCGCGGCAGCAGATGCTGGAGCATGTGCAGGGGTGGGCGGCGGCGATGCCGGATTTGTTTTTCCACTACACGACGGGCGGAAGCGACGGCGCGCTGGCGGGTGGGATCGGAGGGGCGAACGGGCGCGTTTACCGGTACGTGAACTATGAACGGGAAATCGGACATTTTGACGCGGTGGTTCATCACGGTGGGGCGGGCATCACGTACCATTGTCTGCGAGCCGGGATAGCGGCGGTGGTGTGGCCGCAGGATTACGATCAGTTCGATTTTGCGGCGCGGCTGAGTCATCACGGGCTGGCGGTGCGCTGCGGGAAAGCGCGCGCGGTTCCGGAGGCGTTGCGGCTCGTGCTGGGCGACGAGGCGATGCGGGGGCGGAGGGCGGCGTTTGCGCGGATGCTTGGGCGAAACGATCTGCGGGTGAACCTGCGACAAGTTTTCGAGGAGCAGGGATTCGGGACGGTCGGGACGGGATGATGCGCGAGCGGTTAACCGAAGAGCATCCGAATGCCTGATACGGCGCTGAGCGTGAGTGCGAGGTTTTCGAAGAGGCGTTGGTTGACGCGGGGGAGGACAGCGCGGCCGGCGAAGGCACCGAGGATGACGGCGGGGGCGAGCAGGAGATTGAATTGGACACTGTCGGTCGTGATGAGGCCGAGGTTCGCCATGAAGGGGACTTTGAACCAGTTTAGGATCATGAAGAACACGGCGGCAGTGCCGACGAATTCCATTTTCGGGAGACGCATGGCGAGGAGGTAGATCGCCATGAGCGGGCCGGCGGCGTTGGCGATGAGCGTGGTGAAGCCGGCGAGGATGCCCATGGTCGGGGCGAACCAAGGGCCGTGGTCGGGGGTGGGGAGCGCGGGAGAGGGCGGGGGCGCGGCGGGTAATTCGAGGTCGGGAGTGCGGCGCGATTTGAGCGAGAAAGAGATCGTCATGGGGGTGCGACGCCAGAGGTGCATGATAACCATCGCGAGGATGATGACGCCGACGAGGAGGCGGGCTTGGCGGTCGTCGATGCGGCCCATCGCGAACCAGCCGACGAGGACGCCGAGGGCGGTCCAGGGGAAAAGTTTCCAGAGGAATCTCCACTGGATGTGGCGGCGGTAGCTGCCGACGGCGATGAGATCGCCGACGATGAG
>CAMLSH010000123.1 GCA_946482625.1 uncultured Opitutaceae bacterium | reverse complement strand
TGTCGGTGACGGCACCTTCTGAGGCGGTGCTGACCAGCTTCGCGTATTTCGCGAGGACGCCGCGGGTTTCTTTTGGCGGGAGCGGTTTGTACGCGGCCATGCGGGCGGCATATTCAGTTTCCGGTATCAAAAGGCTGATGGTATTTTTAACGGCATCGACCTCGATGAGGTCGCCGTTTTTCACGATGCCGATCGGGCCGCCTTTGGCGGCTTCGGGCGTGATGTGGCCGACGTCGAAACCGTGGGAACCGCCGGAGAAACGTCCGTCGGTGATGAGCGCGACGTCTTTGATGAGGCCGCGGCCGGCAACGGCGGAGGTGGGCGACAGCATCTCGCGCATGCCGGGGCCGCCGACCGGGCCTTCGTTGCGGATGACGACGACATCACCTTTGACGACGTCGCCGCGGAGGATGCCGGTGAGGGCGTCTTCTTCGCTCTCGTAGACCTTGGCGGTGCCTTTGAAGTAGAGGCCTTCCTTGCCGGTGATTTTGCCGACGGCGCCGCCGGGGGCGAGGTTGCCGTGGAGAACGCGGAGGTGAGTTTCCGCTTTGATCGGCTGGTCCCACGGGCGAATGATGTCTTGTTCGGCCGGATACGCGGGATAGTTTTTCACGGCCTTCAGCGACTCGGCGACGGTTTCGCCGGAGACGGTGAGGCAGTCGCCGTGGAGCATGCCGCGGTCGAGGAGCATCTTCATCATCGGGCGGATGCCGCCGATGCGGATGAGGTGGGCCATGCCGTATTTGCCGAATGGCTTCACGTCGGCGAGGAGCGGGACTTTTTCGCCGATGGTCTTGAAGTCCTCGAGGGTGAGCGGGACTTCGGCGGCGTGGGCGATGGCGAGGAGGTGGAGGATGAGATTGGTCGAGCCGCCGAGCGCGAGACAGACGACGATGGAGTTCTCGAAGGCTTTTCGGGTGAGGATGTCGCGCGGCTTGATGCCCTTCTTGAGCATATTCATGACGGCGGCGCCGGCGCGCTCGCAGTCGTCGCGTTTTTCTTTGCCGACGGCGAGCTGGGCGGAACTGTCGGGGAGGCTCATGCCGAGCGCTTCGATGGCGCTGGCCATGGTATTGGCGGTGTACATACCCCCGCAGGAACCGGGGCCGGGGATGGCGCCGGCCTCGACCTCTTTCAGGCCGGCGTCGGAGAGTTCGCCCTTGGCATGTTTGCCGACCGCTTCGAACACGGAGACGATATCAAGCGGCTTCTGTTTGTCGCAGTCGGAGGCGGCGAAGCCGGGGAGGATGGTGCCGCCGTAGATGAAGACGGCGGGGCGGTTGAGGCGGGCGATGGCGATCATCGCGCCGGGCATGTTTTTGTCGCAGCCACCGATGGCGACGAGACCGTCAAAGCCTTCGGCGGCGACGGCGGTCTCGATGGAGTCGGCGATGACGTCGCGGGACACGAGGCTGTAGCGCATGCCTTGCGTGCCCATGCTGATGCCGTCGGTGACAGTGATGGTGTTGAAATAAACAGCTTTGCCGCCGGCGGCGTTGATGCCTTTTTGCGCGTGCTCGCTGAGGTCGCCGAGGTGGACGTTGCAGGGCGTCATATTGCTGGCGGAAGCGGCGACGGCGATCTGGGGCTTTTTGAAATCGTCGTCCGTGAAACCGACGGCGCGGAGCATGGAACGGGCGGGGGCGCGGTCGTTGCCGTCAACGACGACGGACGAATGGGGGCGGAGCGAGTCAGCGGGCTTGGTGTTGCTCATGGAGGGAAAGGCGAACGACACCAAACGCGGGGCGGGCGGGCAAGAATTGAAAGCGGCCGACCGAAACAGTGGCGGCGGGAAGCGGGCGGCGCAGATTCCATAATTGGGGTTGCTTCACCGGGAGCGCGCCGCATTCACTGACCGGCTTTCACGCATGGCTTTCAATCTGCAAAAAGTGCTCAAGGCGCTGCTCTTTTCTTCGAGCCAGCCGCTGTCGGTTAAGGACGTTCAGGCGGTTTTCGCGCGTTTCCACGACCAGGCGGTTTTGCCGGTTGTGACGGAAGGTGAAGACGCGGGCGCGGCGGCAGGAAATGCCGTTGCAGAAGAGCAGTCTGCTGCTGAAGTCGTTGCAGGTGGGGAAACATCCACGTCGGGAGCGGAAAGCGTTTCAGCTCCGGTGACCGAAGCAGGCGTTGAGGCGGCTGAAGTTGCGGTGATTTCGCCAGCGGAGACGGACGCGGAGCTTTACCAGGATGTGCCGTCGTTGATCACGGCGACGCAGATTCGCGAGGCGATGACGGTGATCGGCGACGAGTTGCGCGCAGCGAACGATATTTATCTGCTGATCGAAGGGCCCACAGGCTTCCGCATCGTGACGCATCCGCGATTCGCACGGTGGATACGCATCCTGCGCGATGAGCCGCCGCCGGTTAAGTTGACGCAGTCGGCGTTGGAAACGCTCGCGATCGTGGCGTACCGGCAGCCGGTGACGCGCACGGAAATCGAGGCGATCCGCGGCGTGTCGGCGGAGGCGGGATTGAACAAGTTGATGGAGCGCGAACTCGTTTATATCACGGGGCGCGCGGATTTGCCCGGGCGTCCGCTGCAGTATGGGACGACGGATAAGTTTTTGGATTTTGTCGGCGTGAAGTCGCTCGTGGAGTTGCCGGCGTCGGACGTGTTGTCGCCGCGGCAGATCGACGAGTGGATGAAAAATGCGATCAATCCCAAGACGCCAACGGATGCGGAGATGGGGCTGCCGTTGGAGGAAGGCGAAGGGCCTTCGCCGAATTTGGAACAGGTTTCTGTGGAGCACCATGATCACTCCCATGATGCGGCGAGGGAGGCGGAAGAAGAGTCGGTTGAGGCTTCTCCGGAGATCGCGGTCGCTGATGCCGTATCGGAGGATCCAAGTCCGGCGGACGAAGCTGAAGCGACGGACGAGTCGGAAGATAAACCTGTTTAAACGAGCGACCCCATGTCCATGGATCTCACACCCATTCGCGAAAAGATCGACGGGCTCGACAAGCAGATCGTCGATTTGCTCAACCAACGGCTCACGCTGGCGGCGGAGATCGGAAAACTGAAACGCGGTTCAGGCGGACAGATTTATGTCGCGGAGCGCGAGGACGCGGTTTTCCGGAAAGTCACGGGACTCAATCAAGGGCCGATCAAGGATGACGCGTTGCGCGCGATCTATCGGGAGATCATGTCGGCGGCGATCGCGTTGGAGCAGCCGTTGGTCATCGCATACCTCGGGCCGGAAGCGACGAACAGCCATCAGGCGGCGTTGAAGAAATTCGGCGCGAGCGTGAACTATCACGCGTTCTCCACGTTCGCGGATATTTTCACGGCGGTGGAAAAGGGCGAGGCTGACTACGGGATCATCCCGATCGAGAACTCCACCGAAGGCTCGGTGCGCGATGCGCTGGACCAGTTCGTGAGTTCGGATCTGAAGATCGTTGCGCAGCTGTATCTGGAGATTTCGTACACGTTGATCTCGAAGTCGCCGCTGGAGAAGATCACCAAGGTTTACTCGAAGGATCAGGCGCTCGCGCAGTGCCGCATGTGGCTGCAACGTCATCTGCCACACGCGCAGCTCATCGATGCGCCGAGCACGGCGCGGTCGGTGCAGATCGCGCGGGACGAAGAAGGTGCGGCGGGCGTGGCGCCGGAGCTGGCGGCGACGTTCTACGACGTGCCGGTGGTAGCGAAAAACATCCAGGACAAGGCGAACAACACGACGCGGTTTTTTGTGATCGGGAAGAAGCCGTCGGGGCCGGTCGGGAATGGCCGGGACATGACGAGCTTGTTGATTTCTCTCGGCGATGAAGACGCGGCGAACTCGGGCGCGCTCTTGAAGATGCTCAAGCCGCTCGCAGATCGCGGGATCAATCTGTCAAAGATCGAGTCACGGCCGAGCAAGCGACGGGCATGGGATTATTATTTCTTCATCGACGTGGCGGGTCATCACGACGACCCGGCGATGCGCGAGGCGATCGCGGAGCTGAAGCAATTTTGTACGATGGTGAAGTGGCTGGGGAGTTATCCGGTTGCGGGGTGAGCAGCGCGGCGCGGTTGTAGGAACCGCTTGATGCCGCGATTGGCCGGCTCGGGACGCATGAGAAACGGGGTTGTCTCGCGGACGACATCGCTCATCGCGGCGTAAAGCCGCTCCTACAGTTGGAGGCCACGTTCTAAGGAACGCGGCTACTCGGAGGCGCGGACGTGAAGTCCGGCCCTACAAAATAATTCAGGGCGTCACCGCTTGGATGACGCCCTGGGATTGCAGACGAAACGTAGGGGTAGCCGTTTAGTCTGAAAGGTTGGTTATGTGGTTGAGACGCGTAGAGGCTGGTCGAGGTGGGCGTGGTTAAGCCAGGAGGTGCTGCCACTGGTTTTCGCGGGCGGCTCGGGCGGCTTTGAGGGCGCCCATGGCGACGTAGCGTTTGTAGTCCTGGCCGGCCAGCCGCACTTTCGGAGATTCGAAGCCGTCGGCGGTGAGGCGTTGCTGGAGCACGGTGTCGATGCCTTTGATCTGGGAGCCACCGCCGGTGATGATGATGTTTTGGAGCAGCGCGACGACGCTATCGGAGCTCGCACGGGCGATCAGTGCGGTGAGCGCCGGGTAGATTTTATCAATGAGGGCGTTGCAGGCGTTGCCGATGGTGTCGCCGAGATCGAGGGTGTGGCTCTTGCCGCCGATGATGACTTTGACGTCGAGCGGCTTGCGGACGGGACCGACGTAGGAGTGGGCTTCCTTGAGCTCGCGGATCTTCATGCGCGAGAGTCCGTTGTTTGGATACGTGCGATTGAGCTCGGCCTGGATGATTTCGTCAATCGCGTCGCCGGCGAAGGAGATGCAGGCTTGGTCGTCTCGCGTCGGGAAATAGCCCTGGACGAGGCAGAGGTCGCTGGTGCCGCCGCCGATGTCGATGAAGAGCGAATTGGTGACGGGATCGACGTAGCCGGGCTGGCCGACGCGGTTGTCCTCGCGGAAGCCGAGGGCGGCGAGGAAGGGCTCGGGGATCAGCAGGATGCGATCAAATACGCCCAAGGCGCATTGGCGGATGTCTTCGCGTGAAGTTTGATCGGCGTTGGCGGGGACGCCGATGACGGCGCGAATCTCGGCGGAGTCGGTGGGATCGACGAGGCTGCGGATGTGTTTGAAGAGGTCGCGGGCGGCGTCGGTGTGGGCGATCACGCCCTCGGCGAGCGGGGCGATCAGGTTGACGTGGAGGGCGTTTTTGAACGCGTCTTCGCCGTAGAGGATGGTGGCGTTGCCGGTGATGATGCCGTCGACGATGCCTTCCTTCACGTAGCCGACGACGCTGGGAATGACTTTGCTCAGCGTGATGTCGGTGGTGCCGGGAGGGCCGGCGAGGATGCAGGATTTGTTGGTGCCGAGATCGAAGCCGACCAGGAGCGTTTTGGTCTTGGCGGATTTGGAGGGCGGCGGATTGGGGAAAGGAGAGGCGCTGGCGGCGGGGATGCCGGAGGACGGTTTTTCGAGGGTGGCGGAGGTGGGCATGACGTTTTCGGTCGTATGGGTTTCGGTTTATCTGCGCGCGCCGGGGCGACGGGTGCGTTCGTCGTGGCGGTCCTGTTCGAGCATGCCATCGAGGAGATCGGCGATGCCGGGAGGTCCGGCCGGAGCGGCGGGCAGAGGAGGCGAAGCGGAAGTGGAAGGGGAAGGGCGCGGTACGGCTGCAGCGGAGCGCGCGACGGGTTCGGGGAACGGATTGGCGGACAGGCCGTGCGCGCGGAAATAGGCGGCGAGTTTTGGCGCGAGGAGTTCGGCGAGGAGGGCGGCGTCGGTTACGCGGAGTTGTTCGGCGCGAAACAGATCGAGCAGATCTTCTTCGTGAACGCTGTCTGCGCCGTGCAGCGAGCGAACGGTGGCGAGGGCCTCGGCGAGATCGTGGTCGAGGGAACTCTCCGGAGCGGGGGCGGCGTTTTCGCGGAGAAGACAGATCTGCCGGCAGAGCCGGGCAAGCTCGGCGCGCGGGGCGTCAACGAATGCGGGAAGTGTGGCAGTGGCGGCGGTCAAAACTCGTCGCGCTAGACCGCGTCAGCGCCGGGTGGTTCGCGCAAATATCAGCGCATCGAGTCAGCGGGCGGACGCGGGCGTGTTTTGCTCCAGCGGCGCCGCCTGCCTGGCGGGGCGGAGGAAACGTGTGTTGATAAAGTAGAAGAGCACTATCGCGAGTCCGAGGAGGGCAAACGCGCCAAAAAAATAGAGGAGGCAGCCTTTGCGGACATCGGTGCGGAGGTTGACGGTATCCTGTTGGTAGCGAGTGAGGATGGCGTCGGGATCGACCTCGGAGGGCGGGAGGGGCGGAAGCGCGATGGCGAGGGGCGCGGGGGAATCGAGGGCCGGCAGGGGGGGGGCGCTTGTTTTTTCGAGCGGCTGCGTCGCGGCGGCAGATTGGGCGGACGGCGTGGGGTGCAACTGAGCGATCTCGCGGTCGAGCCAGGCGAGGTGGGCTTGGATGGCGGCGCGCTGATGGAGCAATTCCTGAAGCCGGTCGGGCATGGGGCGGTGGTGTGGAATATGACTTCGGTCGGAATCTGCGTTGCGAGAGTGAAATTTGGCTGTGAGGCCGCGCTCCAAGGAGCCCGGCTACGGGAGAGCTCGTGGAGAATGCGCGGATTCGAGGAAGCGGGCGCAAAAAAACGCAGCCGTTGCGGGCTGCGTTTGAGAGTGGGGAGCGGGTGTTGCTCAGACGATGGCGACCTTGCGGTGGGCCTTGTCGTACTGGACCGTGCCGTCTTTGAGCGCGAAGAGCGTCCAATCGCGGCCGGTGCCGACGTTCTTGCCGGCGTGCAGCTTGGAGCCGCGCTGACGGACAAGGATGTTGCCGGCGAGGACGGATTGACCGCCGAATTTCTTCACGCCGAGCCGCTGCGCGTGGCTATCGCGGCCGTTACTGGTAGATCCTGCACCTTTTTTATGCGCCATGACGGGTGGTTCCTTTTAAAAAATTAAGCGTTGATGGACTGAATCTTGATGACCGAGAGGTCTTGGCGATGGCCTTGCTTACGCTCCATGCCCTTACGTTTCTTCTTTTTGAAGACGACGATCTTCTTGCTGCGCTTGTTCTCAAGGATGGTGGCGGTGACGCTGGCTCCGTTGAGGAGCGGGGCGCCGACGCGGAAGCTTTCGCCTTCGCCGACGGAGAGCACCTCGTTGATTTGGACAGTAGAGCCGGTCTCGGAATTTGGGTAGCGGTTAACGATCAGGATGTCGCCTTCGGAAACGGCGAACTGCTGGCCCTGTGTTTTGATGGTCGCTTTCATAAAATAAAGGGGCGAACTAAGTGAATCTTAGTTCGCCCTAGCAAGGATTTATTTGGGAAAAACAGCGTCGCGGATGCGCTCAGGGCTTCTTGTTGGTCGCATTCTCGCTGACGGGCGGTTTGGTGCCCGCTTCGGCCTCGGCGTTTTTCATGTCGACATCGAGGTAGTAGTGAGAGCGGCGCTTATAGTCGTTGGGGTAGATCGAACGAGACAGCAGTTCGGCTTTCTGGACCATTTCGGCGGCTTTTTGTTTTTCGAGCTCTTGCTGGCGTTGGAGAGCGGCGAGGCGGGCGGCTTCGCGGTCGGCGGCCTCTTTTTTCGCTTTTTCGTCGGCGGCTAATTTGGCGAGGGCGGCCTGGCGGGTTTTTTCAGCTTCGATGGCCTGGCGCTCGCGTTCTTCGGCGAGGCGGCGGGCTTCGCCTTCGGCGGCGGCTTTCTCGGCGGCGAGGCGCTCGCGCTCGGCGGCGGCCTTGCGGGCTTCTTCCTCGGCGGCGAGGCGGCGGGCCTCGGCAGCGGCTTCTTCGGCGCGGAGACGGGCGAGTTCTTCGGCGGCTTTGGCGGCGTCTTTCTCGGCTTGAAGGGCGACAAGGCGCTGAGCTTCGGCTTCGGCGGCGGCGCGTTTGCGGGCTTCTTCTTCGAGGCGGACGGCCTCGGCTTGGGCGAGGGCGTTTTGGCGGATCGCGGCCTGGCGCTCGGCTTTGGCTTTGTAGGCGCGGTAGCCGAAGAAACCTCCGGCGACCAAAATGAGCAGGGTTAAGATGGTGACGACTTTACGGTTCATGGTTTGGGAAATGACCTCGATTGAGGAACTTGGTTCAACGGGAAGTCCGCGATTCCGGGGCTGGCGGCGTTGGCGGAGGCGAACGGTAGCGCGAATGAAACGGCGTCGGCGAGTATGAATCCTTTGACTAGCAGGGCGTGAAGAACGCAGGCGAAAAGGACGTCGCCGGAGCCGGTAGCGGAGATTTCTTCGACGGGCGGGGGGCGGAGTGAAGACGCGGCGCGCGATAGGGCGGAAGACGAGGAGCCGGACGGCGCGCGGAGGGCCGGAGCGTTTTCGAGAAAGCAGACGTCGCCGGGGCCGTCGGTGACGATCCAGCGTTGGACGGGCCAGCGCTCGAGTGCAGTGGAGAGACGCGTGAGGACGGGCGTGGCGCGTTCGGCGGCCGTGAAAAGAAGATCGAATTCGTCGCGGTTGATTTTCACGAGGGCGACGGGCCGCTGCACGATCCACGCGAGCGGCGGGCCGTAAGTATCGGCGAATACAGCAGCGCGGGCGATGAGGCGGGTGAGCGCGTCGTGGAGCGGACGAGCGTCGGGCGAATCCCAGCCGGGAAAACTGCCGCAGAGGGCCAGTGCGGAGTCATCTGGGAGCGCGTCGAGGTAATCGGAGCAGGCTTGGAAGGCGGCGGCGTCGGGCGGGGAATCGGGGCCGAGGAAAGTCGTTTCACGCTGGCCGGGAGTGCGCACGACGAGGCCGGTCCGGGTGGCTTTCTGCGTGGGAAACGCGTGCAGGGGAAATTGGTGGTAACGGAGCCAGGCAAGGCATTCGGCTCCTGACGCGCCGCCGGCGAAGCAGAGGGCGGTATTCGCGGTGCCGAGACGCGTGAGCATTTTGGAGACGTTGATGCCCTTGCCTCCGACCTGGAAGGACTGGGCGGTGGCGCGCTGGGTTTTGCCGGGGGCCCAGGCGGCGAAGTCCTGGGTGCGTTCGGCGAGGAGATTACCGGTGAGCGTGTAGAGGTGCGGTGTGGCGGGCGTGGCGGTTGCGTGGCTCATTCTTTGTCCTTGGCGTTTTTCACGAAGACGAAGTTCACGAC
>CAMLSH010000122.1 GCA_946482625.1 uncultured Opitutaceae bacterium | reverse complement strand
CCGACGACGAACCCATTTATCCCGCACACTTCCGCCCACCGCTCGACGCGCCGATCCCGCCGCTGCCAGCGTCCGATCACCCCATCACTACCAACTGGCGTATCCGCGTTCCGGATGGTGAGACGATTTCCTTTACCGACAACCGCCTCGGCCCGCAAAGCGCCATCGCCGGTCGCGACTTTGGCGACTTCCTCGTCTGGCGCAAAGACGACGTCCCCAGCTACCAACTCGCCTGCGCCGTCGATGACGCGACGATGCACATCACCGAAGTCGTCCGCGGCGACGACCTCGTCCGCTCCACCTTCCGCCAGCTCCTCATCTTCCGCGCCCTCGGCGTCACGGCTCCCACCTTCTACCACGCACCGCTGATGAACGACGAAAACGGCGTCCGCCTCGCCAAACGCCACGACGCGCTCAGCCTCCGTGCAATGAGGGAGTCAGGCAAAACCCCGGCGGAACTCCTCTCAGGATTTAAGGTGGAACTCAGGAAAGCTGGAAACGAGCGCCCACGCTAACGCCTCAATGCGCCACCAGCAGCACCCGACCGCCTTCATCCCGTTTCCAGCCTTCCTGATTTTCACATCCCTTTTCATCCCCGGATCGAAATCGCCTTTTCCCCAGTTCCAGAGTTCCAGATTCCACCATGTTTTCCCCCGTCAAAATCGGCGTCCTCAACATCTCCGACCGCGCCAGTGCCGGCGTCTACGAAGACACGCCGGGCAAAGCCTGTGTCGCTCTCCTGCGCGAATGGCTGACCACGCCCTTCGACGTCGAGTATCGGATCATCCCCGACGAGCAGCCCCAGATCGAAGCCGCCCTTCGCGAACTCGCCGACAACTTCGCCTGCGCGCTCATCGTCACCACCGGCGGCACCGGCCCCGCGCCGCGCGACGTCACGCCGGAAGCAACCGAGGCCGTCTGCAATAAAATGCTCCACGGTTTCGGCGAACTCATGCGCGCCACCTCGCTCAAGTACGTTCCCACCGCGATCCTCTCGCGCCAGACCGCCGGCATCCGCGGCCACACGCTCATCGTGAATCTTCCGGGGCGTCCGAAAGCCATCCGCGAAAACCTGGAAGCTGTTTTCCCCGCGGTCCCCTACTGCATCGACCTCATCGGCGGCCCGCGGCTCGAAACCAACGACGCAGTGATAAAAGCCTTCCGCCCGAAAAGCCAGTAGGCACACTCGCCCAACCCCATGGGAGATTTCGACTCCAGCCAGCCGCCGCCTTTGTCGGAAGAAACCGGCTGCAATATCAACTCTGGCGCTCTGCCATCTGCAAACGCGGCGATTAACACTTTGGCGGCGGCGATCCCTATTCAGGCCGTCGAACCCTCTCCAGTGCCTTTCGAGTTCACCGGGACTCATCGGGAATTTTTCCGCATCTGGATCGTCAACACCTTCCTCACACTCGTGACATTCGGCATCTACGCTGCATGGGGAAAGGTCCGCAACAAGCGCTACATTTTTGGGAAAACGAAACTCCTCGGCCACTCTTTCGATTTTACTGCCGAGCCGAAAAGCCTGCTCGCTGGCAACGCCCTGGTGTTACTTCTTTTTCTAGGCTACGCATTCTTCGGGAAAGTTTATTGGCAAGTGCAGATCGGTACTGTTGCGGTCGCTGCATTCATCGTCCCTTGGATAATCGTGCGGGCCCTCGCCTTCAATGCTCGCAACACCGTACACCGCGGACTGCGCTTTCACTATCGCGGAAGGTATGGGACCGCTTTCTTGGTCTACGTCTGCATGCCGGTCGGCTGCATTCTCTCACTCGGTATTCTGTATCCGTTTTTCGCCTTTCAGAAAAAGAGACTCGCGCTCAACTTCCTGCGCTTCGGCGACTGCACTTTCAAGTTCACTGGCCGCGTGGGTCGCTTTTACCGCATCTACCTAAACGCCAGCCTCTGGTTATTGATTCCCTGCTGCACCTTTGCCGCGATCGGCATTTATTCCGCCGCAACCGATCAAATTTACCCTATACGAGAGCCGCTGCTACAGTATGGCCTTTCCGCCTTCTTTTTCGTTTTCGGGACGATCGCTAAGGTCGAGGTGCAGGCGCGTCGGTTCACCTATGTCTGGAATCACACCACTGCCGGTGCCCATAGATTTCTGGCCGAAATGAGCGCTTCGCAACTGCTGAAAATTAAAGCTCTCAACGCGCTCGCGATCATCGGCTCACTTGGTCTCGCCGTGCCTTGGGCGCGTCTTCGGACCACACGTTACACGCTTTCATGCCTCACGATCCTCCCCGCCAGCACGCTCGACACAATTAACCATGTCGGCTCCAGCCATGGCACGGCCCTCGGCGACTCGGCCAGCGACTTCTTTGGCGTCGACATCGGCCTATGAGCATTCTTTCAGCCACTTACTTCGACGGCATCACAGCCAGCGCACAGCCCGTCACCCTCCGTCTTCGCCACGAAACCGGCATCGCCGTCTGGCATCTCGAAGGCGACGCGATTCAAAACACCCATCCTGCCAGATCAGTTCGCCTCGCGCCCGCCGTGGGCACTGCATCTCGCTTCTTGTATTTTCCCGACGGCGGCTCCTGCGAGATCAGTGATGCTGAAAACCTCCAACGGGCACTCGAATCGCTCCATCCGTCCAGACCTGAAGAAATCGCTGGTGCGCGACTTCGCTGGCTGGAAAAACGCGCCTTCCTGGTCGCGGTGGCGGCTGTACTTTTCACGATAGGAGCGGCTCTGACATTTCACTGGATGCTGCCCGTTCTTGCCCGCGGTGTCGCCGCCGCCATGCCACCATCTATCGGGCGGACCTTGGGCGGAGGAACACTGGAGGCGTTAGATCAGGAAATCCTGCAGCCGACATGGATGACCACCGTCCGCCAGACGGAAATCAAAATGAGGTTCAACCAACTCGTCCGCATGAGCGGCCACTCCGGCGTCACCTCAATCCAATTCCGCCGCATGCACGACGGCACCGCCAACGCATTCGCGCTCCCCAACGGCACAATCATTCTTACCGACCGTCTGATACTAATCGCAGCCAGCGACGACGAAATCATGGCAATCCTCGCACACGAGCTCGGCCACCTCCACCACCGCCATTCGCTACGTCAGCTCCTGCAAGATTCGATCACACTCCTTTTGGTGACCTCCGTGACTGGCGACTCTTCGACACTTAATAACTTCGCGGGCGCACTTCCGCGCGTGGTTCTTTCGGCCAAGTATTCGCGCGATCACGAACGAGAAGCCGACGCGTTCGCACTCACCGCCCTGACAAAAGCCGGCATTCCCTCAGGGGCATTTCTGCTCATCATGAACCGCATCGAGCAGGACACGCGGCGTATCTACAAAGAAAATCCTCCGCCCTTTCTGAGCACACATCCCCCAACTGACGAACGTCTCGAAACCTACCGTAAAGCTGACCAATTAAAGTCCGCGCGGTGACCGCCCGCTCGAGTGTTGGATCAAAACCCAAAAAACTCCGCTGCTTCCCGGCGATCTTTCGCGATCTGATCGGTCAGCGCCGACACTGAGGAGAACTTTTTCTCGCGTCGGACAAACCGCAACCACTCCACACGGACCTCATCGCCTTCGCCAAACGGACACTCCACCAGAAGATGCGCCTCCAGCCGGGGCTGGACGCTGCGCTCGACCGTCGGTCGCAGACCGTAGTTCGCAACAGCTGGCAGAAATTCTCCCTTTGATTTCGGCCCACGCACACGCACCGCATACACGCCGAAAAGCGGATGCAGCGCCGGCTCCCAAGGAATGTTCAACGTCGGAAACCCGATCGTGCGCCCGAGCTTTTTTCCTGCCGCAACGACGCCGTCCGAAAAATACGTGTAGCCCAGCAACTCGTTGGCCTCCTCGATCGCGCCTGCTTCCAGGCACGCACGGATGCGCGTGCTGCTGATCGGCTCGCCGTTGTGATTGATGCGTTGCGCGCTCACCACGCCGACATGCTGTTTCTTTCCTTCAGCCACTAGCATCGCAATATCACCGCGCCGGCCTTTGCCGAAACGCCAATTCTCGCCTACGTAAACCGCGCTGAGCTCCGGAAGTTTCCTCTTCAGATAAGGCAGCACCCACTCGGCCTCGATCGCGGCAAACTCCGGCGTGAACGGCTGCGTGATCACAAAATCCACGCCTGTCTCTGCCAGCAAACTCGCGCGCAGATCCGGACCAGCGATCAACCGAGTCGCATTTTGTGGGTTAAACAGCGCGCTCGGGTGTGGCCAAAAAGTGAGTACGCCCGACAGTCCGCCACTGCGTCGGGCCGATTGAATCGCGGTATCGATCACCGCGCGGTGGCCGAGGTGCACGCCATCGAACATGCCGATCGCCAGATGCAGCGGACGCCCAGGGAGATCGACCCGGTCAAGTCCTTCGAACTGGCGGCAGGCACTCACAGCGCAAAACTCGGCACGGCATCGCGCACCGGTACGAGACGGCGCTCAAGCTCCGGAATCGGCAGCGCCTGAATCTGCTCCAGTGTCAGGCATTGCGCGACAGTGAACTTCCCTGTCGCCGTGCGGCGGAGCGCGGAGAGATGTGCGCCGCAGCCAATTTTCTGCCCCAAGTCGTGCGCAACCGTGCGCACGTAAGTGCCCTTGGTGCAGCGCAGCACGAAGTCGATTTCCGGCGAAGCGAAACGCGTCATCTCGAATGACGACACGCGGATGAAACGTGGCTCGCGCTCCACTTCCTCGCCCTTGCGGGCCTGTTTATAGAGCGGCACGCCGTCGATCTTGATAGCGGAAAACATCGGCGGCAGCTGGTACTGGTCGCCTACGAAGGACTGCATCGTTTTTTTCACGTCCGCTTCGGTCAGCGGTGGCACGGGACGCGTCTCCAACACTTCGCCCTCGGCATCCTGCGTGTTCGTCACACTGCCCAGCTTGATCGTGCCCGCGTATTCCTTGTCCAGGCTCATGAGGTACTGCGACGCCTTGGTCGCCTTGCCGAGCAGCACCACGAGCACGCCGGTCGCCATGGGATCGAGCGTACCCGCATGCCCGATACGGCGCATCTTGAGAATGCCGCGGAGGCGCGCGATGACATCGTGCGAAGTGTGGTCGGTGGGCTTGTCCACGAGGAGCACGCCGTCGAGTTCTTTGGGCTGAAGGAGCATCGGTTAAAATCAGGTGCGCGCCGGTCCTACGACGCTCGCGATCTGCGCGGCGAGCGCGCCCAACAGCTTCGGGCGAAACTCCGCGACGGGTGTGTTTTTTAGATTTAGTCCGGCCGCGCAGGCATGACCGCCGCCGCCGAAAAGCCCGGCCACTTGGTCAACGCGGTAGATCGGGTTCTTGCAACGCAGGCTGGCCTTGATCGCGCCGGGGCGTTCCTCGATGAGAACGCCGATTTCGACGCCGTCGATGGCACGCGCGTAATCGACGAGCCCCTCGGTGTCTTCGACGTTGGTGCCGGTCTCTTGGAAAATGCCGTCAGGCAAGGAGCCCACGCACACCAGCCCGCCGCAATCGAGCTTGAGCGACGCGAGAAAACGCTGGAGCAGCTGAAGTTTTCCAAGCGATTCGCGCTCGTAGATTTCGCCACCTGCTTCCGATGGACTTGCTCCGAGCGCGACGAGCTCTGCCGTGATCAGGAACGTGCGATGCGTCGTCGAGTTGAAGCGGAACTGGCCGGTATCGGTCATGATGCCGGCGAAGAGCGCTTTCGCAGCAAGCGCATCGACCGGCATTTTATTGTCCGCAAAAATACCTGCGAGAATCTCCGCCGCGGCCGCTGCACCGGAGTCGATGAAGTTGTGCTCCGCGTAGCCGTTGTTCGAGAGATGGTGGTCGATGTTGGCAAACGGCGCAGGGAAACGCTCCCGGGCTTTGTCCCCGGCGCGGAGATTGTCTGCGCAATCGACCCACACAGAAACCCAATCCTGATCCGCGGGAACGTCGTGCGGGCGCACGAATTTCAAATTCCCCACAAGATACTGGAGGCGGCGCGGCACGGTGTCGGTGTTCACACAGATCACTTCGTGGCCGAGCGCGCGGAGCACACGCGCAAGTGCGATTTGGGAGCCGATGCAGTCACCATCCGGCCGGGCGTGACCGACCACGGCGATACGACGGCCGGCAAGCGCCGTCACCATGCGGGCAAAACGTTCCGAGAGCGCGGGGAAATAGTTCTCCACGATCAGACGGTCTCCTTTGTGTCGTCAGCCTCCGGCGTGGCGGGTTTCGCTTTTTCCTTCGCCTCAAGTTCGTCGAGGATGCCGAGGATGCGATTGCCGCGCGAGGTGGACACATCGAGCTCGTAGGTGAACTTCGGCATGTGTTTCAGCACGATGGTACGACCGAGCTCGAAGCGGATTTCCTGCGAATTTTTGCGCAACCAGCGGAGCTTCTTCTCGGCGGCTTCGGCATCGCCCAAGACGGAGACGTAGACCTTGGCTTCGAGCAGATCGGGTGTGACCTCGATGGACGCGATCGTGATCGGCAGCGCTTCCGCCTGATAACGTTTGCGCAGGATGGCGCTCATCTCGCGCTGGATGAGTTCGTTTACGCGAAGAGTACGGTTGGACATGGCTGCGAGGAGTGAGGACTCAGGATTGTCAAAAAAGGAACGGGCGCAACGCGGAGGCGCGGCGCCCGTGATCCATCGTCCTGGAGTTAAATCGCGAAGACGGCGGGAGCTCAGAGGGAGGCGCGGACCTTTTGGATCTCAAGACATTCGATGACGTCGCCGGTCTGGTAACCGTTGAAATCGTCGAGCTTGATACCGCACTCGAGGCCGGCGCGGACTTCGTTGGCGTCGTCCTTGAAGCGTTTGAGCGTGGCGATCTTGCCCTCGTAAACGATCTCCTTGCCGCGACGCAGACGGGCCGAGTTGTTGCGGGTGATCTTGCCTTCGGTGACAAGACAGCCGGCGACGAAGCCCTTGCCCTGCGGGAAGGTGGCGCGGATTTCGGCGGCGCCGAGCTTGATCTCCTTGAGGTCGGGATCGAGCAGGTCGGCCATCATCTCGCGAACCTTGTCGCCCAATTCGTAGATGATGCCAAAGGTCTCGATGCGGACGTTGTGATGCTTGGCGAGCGGAGTGACTCCGTTTTCCAGCTTGGTGTTGAACCCGATGATCACGGCACCGCCGGTACCGGCCATGAGCACGTCGTTCTTCGAAATCAGTCCCACTTCCGCGGATACGACTTCGAGGGAGACCTTGGTGCTCTTGATGCCTTCGAGGATGTGGCGAACCGCTTCGGTCGAGCCGAAGACGTCGGTCTTGAGAATGACCTTGAGCGTCTTGGCCTGCGTGGCGGCGATGTTGGCAAAGAGGCTTTCGACGGAAACCTGCTTGGGCGCGGCATCGCTCGTCGCGGTGATCTTCTTGAGGCGGTGTTGTTCCTCCTCGGCGATCTTTTCGGCTTCACGGGCGTTCTTGACGACCTTGAAAGCCGCGCCGCTGTCGGGCGTACCGGACCAGCCGATGACACGCACGGGCGTTGCGGGAGGAGCTTCCTTAAGATTGCGGCCCTGGTCATCGAACATGGCGCGAACGCGGGCCCATTGAGGCCCACACACAATAGCATCGCCGACCCGAAGCGTGCCGCGTTGCACAATAACCGTGGCGAGCGGACCGCGGCCAACATCGATCTGAGATTCAATGACAACGCCGCTGGCCTCGGCCTTCGGATTGGCCTTCAGCTCCAAGACCTCGGATTGCAGGAGAATCATGTCCAGCAACTCTTCGATGCCGGTGCCCTTGAGAGCGGAAACGGGAACCGTCACCGTCTCACCGCCCCAGTCTTCGGGAGCGATGTTGCGCTGTTGCATCTGGCCTTTGACCTGGTCGACGTTCGCGCCTTTGACGTCCATCTTGTTGATGGCGACGATCAGGGCGAATTTCTCCGGCTGCTGCTCTTTAACCGCGAGGGCGATCTTCAACGCTTCATCGGTCTGCGGCATGAAGCCGTCGTCGGCGGCGACCACAAGGATCGCGACGTCCGTGACGCTGGCGCCACGGGAACGCATCTTGGTGAACGCAGCGTGGCCCGGCGTATCCAGGAAAGTGATCTTCTTGTCCTTGAATTCGATCTGGTAGGCGCCGATGTGCTGCGTGATGCCGCCTTCCTCGCCCGAAGCGACGTTGGCTTTGCGGATCGTGTCGAGCAACGAGGTCTTGCCGTGGTCAACGTGACCGAGGATGCACACCACCGGCGGACGGTGGGCGAGATTTTTAGCCTCTTCCGCGTCTGGATCTTTCTTCTCCTTCGCCTGCTTTTCTTTCGCGGCCTGTTGGGCGGCAGCGTCGCCGCGATGTTTGATCTCCAGGAGGAAACCGTGCTTCTCGGCGACCTTCACCGCGACCGGTTCGTCGATGGTTTGATTCATCGACGCGAAGATGCCCATTTCCATGAGCTCGGAGATGAGCTTGAAGGGCTTCAGACCGAGGGCGGGCGCGAAGTCGCGCACCACGATCGGCGGCTTGATATGAATGATCTTCACATCGCCCTGCACGGTAACGACGGGTGCCGTGTTCGCTGCGCTCGGAATAGCCGGCAAAGCGTTAGGCGCGGAAACAGGCAGGGGCTTCGGTGCCGAGGCGGCACTGGGAATGAAAGGAGGCTGTGTCGGGCTCGGGCTGCGCGCCGGAACCGGTGGAGGCGCCATCGGGCTGGACACGGGACGAGGAGGCAATGGTGCCGACGGCGGGGCGACGGGACGCGGAGCCGAGATCGACGCCGGGGCGGCAGCAGCCGGTTTCGGCGCGGATATCGGAGCAGGCGTCGGCGGAGGTGTCGGTGCAGGCCGGGGCGAAAAAGCGCCGGGGGTCGGAGGACGCGGCGGTGGGCTGGCCGGGCGTACCGGCGGAACGACTACGCTCGGAGCCGGTTTGTTCTGGCGGGCGGCTTCTTCCTTTTCGCGCGCGATATCCTGAGCGCTTTTAACCATGGCGCCGGCGGGCAGGCGGGTCGTGAACGACGCGGGGGCCTGGCCCGCGCTGACCTTGGCGCTCTCAGGCTCGGACTGGGCGGCTCCGGCCATCACTTCCTCTTTCGGGGCGGGCTCAGGCGCGGGAGCCGCTTCCACCTTGCCTGCGAACTCCTGTTCGAGGGCCTCGGCCGAGATGTTGTCGATCGTGCTGGAGACGC
>CAMLSH010000121.1 GCA_946482625.1 uncultured Opitutaceae bacterium | reverse complement strand
CGCGGCATTGAGCCGGTTGTTGATGCGGTTGGTCACGCCGTTGAAGAACGCGCCGCCAGGCGCCATCACGCCTTCGTCCGGAGTCGGGCGCGCGATCGTCGCCGGCGCGCTCCCCTGCACTTCGCCAACTGGCTCGAGGAATGGATCGAGGTGCGTGTACGCGCGGTAAAGACCACGGCTTGGGCGATCCATCGTGAACTGATAGTTACCCGTCGGTGGGCCGCCCGCGCCGAGACCATAGAGCCGGCCCGCCGAAACGATTTTCAGCGTGAGCGATGTTTTGCCCTGCGTCATCGCGAGCGGCAGCAAGGTCGTCGAATAAAAGAAGCGCCCTGGCAGCGGAGGTTTCGTGCCGGTGACGCTGAGCGGCATGTAGTCACCTTCGTGGCGGTAGCCCACTTGGTAGTCAGTGCCGTTGACAGGCACGTACAGGTAAAGACGCCCCATGCGGATATCGGTGTCGTCGCTTCCCCAGAGCTTCACCGTGACGTAGTTTCTTCGCACAGGATCGACCGCCATCGTGAAGGTGAACGAGCCTCCGTAGAGATCGACCGTGGCCTGGGGAAGCGCCCGGCGCGCAGGTTCGCCCAGCGCGCCGCCGATCACTTCGGTGTCAGGCGCGGACATCGCGTGAGACGACTCTGAGGCCGCGTCGCCAAAGACGACGGTGTCGAGAGCGGCGGCACGAAGCGCGCTTGAGGTGGAGACAACGGCGGCGGCGGTCAGCACATACGTGAAGACACGACGCAGCAAAGCGGAGCAGCGGAACCAGGGGAGCATAAGAATCCTGAGAGTTGGGGCGGACAGTCGGGCGGAGGGGAAAGGGCCGCCGCCAAGCTCGGTAACAGCTCAGCGGCACGCCGGGACACCAATCGACGGTGCGTCGCCGACTCCAGCCCGCCCTCTGTTTCCCGTAAACAATCGCCGCGCCCGCCGCTACTCCACCCAACGTCCGCCCACCATCAGCACGCTCGGGACGACCGGCACCCCGCGCTCTCCGGTCAGGATCTTGGCGTTCAACAAATCGATCGCTGCGGCGCCGATCTCCTCGGGCCGCTCGTCGATGCCGCATGATCTGGCATCGGGCGTCCAGTCGGTAACCGCGTATTCGATACGCGCCCCCTCCCGCCCCAGCGCGTCGGAGATCAGGCGCTTGTCCGACTCGCCGGCCAGGATGATTACGTCCGGCCGTTCCCGGCGAAACCACTCTCGCACGGCTGGAGCAGTCACTTGAGGAATGATCAGCGGCGCCACGCTTTCCGCGCCACCGCGCATGTTATGCCACGCGACCGCGCCGGAAAATCCGTAGTTCACGTTGAGGTCGAAGGCCTCCGGCATGACCAAGCCGATCCGCCGAAATCCTCTCTGCGCCAGCTGGCGACACAGGAGCAACGTGTTTCCAAATTGATGGGGCACGACGCGGTGCATCTCCGGCGCGATCACCCCGTAGGTGGCCGCCACCACCGCGAAATGACTCCAGTCGAGCAGCCCGCGCAATTCGACGGCCCGCTGCATTGGCAGAAGCAATACACCTTCGACACCCCGGCTGCGCAAAATGCGGCCGAGACCCGCGGCGGATTTCTGGCCCAGCTTAAAGCGAAACAGTTCAAAGCCGTAGCCGAGTACAGACGCGCGACGACGGGCGCTCTCGGCCAGCTGCGAAACATAGTGTTGCTCCATCCCGACGGGAATCGTCGTGAGCGCCGCAATCGTGGATTTGAAAGCGGACTGCCGCCCCTTCCGCAGGTGAAACATCAGCTTCGAAAGTTGCGGGTCCGGTTGGTAGCGCATCTCTGCGGCGACGCGCTTTATCTTTTCCCGCGTTTCCGCCGGGATTCGTGGGCTGTCCCGCAACGCGAGTGAAACCGCCATGTGGCTCACGCCGGCGCGTTCGGCGATCGCGCGCAGAGTCGGCTTTTTCTTGGGCGCACTGTTGTTCACGCGTTGAAGGGACGCGCGGATTACCCGCCCGCCAGTCCTCGTGCACAAGGGAAAACCGTGCCGCCACGCGCCGCCGCTCAATTAAAAGCGCATGTCCGAGCGCGGTCGCTGTTCGCCCGAACATCGACCGCTGACTACCAACCGAGCCGCTCGTGCCTCACGTGCCGCAAAACGTCTGATACGGCTCGGCGCCCGCGACCGCTGGAGCCGGCGACAAATATTCGGGCGGATGTTGGCGGCTGTAGTCGAAAGGCTTCGCGAGCACGCCGAGCAAGCGATTCATCGGCGCCAGATTCCCCTTCTCCGCCGCCGCCAGCGCCGCCTCGACGAGATGATTCCGCGGGATAACCGCCGGACAATGCGAGCGCCTCAGCCGCGCCGACGCCGCGAGTGATTCCGGCTGACGTTTCAATCGCTCCAGCCACCGCACGCGCCACTCCGTGAACGCCGCGTCGATCATGATCGGCTTCTCCACGCCCGCGCCCAATCCGCCGCCGAGGTCCGCCTTGATCGCGTTGGCATCCACCTCCGCGGCTGCACTCGCGCCTTCTCCCGCTGCTTCGCGATCAACCGCGAGCGCCGCAAACGTGTTCGTGAAATCCGCCTTGGTCGTCTGCATCCATTCGAGCAGTTCTTCGATCAACGCAACATCCTCAAGCTCCGCGTTGAACAACCCGAGTTTCCGCCGCCAGCCGACGAGCAGGTGCTGGTGAAACAGCGGCCCGAACTCCTGCAATGCCTCCTTTGCCAGATCTACCGCATCCGCCTCCGTCTTGTGCAAAACCGACAGCAGCGCCTCCGCCAGCCGCGTGAGATTCCACTGCGCGATCTCCGGCTGGTTGCCGTACGCGTACCGCCCATGCCGGTCGATCGAGCTGAACACCGTCGCCAGATCGTACGTGTCCATGAACGCGCACGGCCCGTAGTCGATCGTCTCGCCCGACAGCGCCATGTTGTCGGTATTCATAACACCATGCACGAACCCCACGAGCATCCACTGCGCGATGAGCGCCGCCTGCCGCTCAATCACGCCCGTGAGCAACGCCAACGCCGCATTCTCCGCCCCCGCCCGCTCCGGGAAATGCCGCCGTAACGTGTACTCCGTCAACGCGCGCAACGCCGCCTCATCGCGCTTCGCCGCCAGCCATTGAAACGTGCCCACGCGAATATGGCTCGCCGCCACCCGCGCGAGCACCGCGCCGGGCAACGCCGACTGCCGCCACACCGTCTCGCCCGTCGCCGCCACCGCGAGACTGCGCGTCGTGGGAATCCCCAGCGCATGCATCGCCTCGCTGATGATGTGCTCGCGCAACATCGGCCCTAACGCCGCCCGCCCATCGCCCCGCCGCGAAAACGGCGTCGGCCCCGGCCCCTTCAATTGAATATCAAAACGCTCGCCCCGCAGCGTGATCTGCTCGCCCAATAAAATCGCCCGCCCATCGCCGAGCACCGTGAAGTGCCCGTATTGATGCCCTGCGTACGCCTGCGCGATCGGCTTCGCTCCCGGCGGCAATCGATTTCCCGCAAAAATCTCCGCCCCCTCCTGTCCCGACAACGTCTCCGCATCGAGCCCCAACTCCGCCGCCAGCGCCTTGTTGAGCACCACCAACCGCGGCTCCTTCACCGCCGTCGGCGCCACCGATTCATGCAACACCGCTGGCAGCTCGGCGTACGAATGCAGCAGCCGCCACCCGCCCGCGGCGGCTGCTGTGGTGGTGGCACTTATCTGAAATGAAAACTGATCGGCCATAAATGCGGTCGCCAACCCTCCGCGAAATCAGCCGGCTGTCCAGACTCACGCCAAGATCGTCGGCCGCCCTGCCACCAGCCCGATCGATCGACCGTGAGCGGTCGCTTCCGCGGCAACCGACAGAAAGCGCACCGATCGGTTTTCAACCCTTGGCCGAGAGCTCCCCTCGGCCTACTCTCCGAAAAATAATCGCGTGAACCTCCTCCTCTTCACTCCTGACGAAGCCACCGCGCCGCTCCCGCGCACCGACCCGCGCGCCGCACACCTGCTCGACGTCCTTCGTCGCCAGATCGGGGATACCTTCGACGCCGGCCTCATCGACGGCCCCCGCGGCAAAGGCACGCTCACCGCAATTTCTCCGACCTCCCTTGCCCTCACTTTCGCCTGGGGCGAACCGCCTCCGCCGCTCGACCCCATCGCACTCCTCATCGGCCTTCCCCGCCCGCAGACCGCTCGTAAAATTCTGCAGGAAGCGACGGCTCTCGGCGTATCCGCACTCCACTTCTTCGCCTCCGCACGCGGCGAACCCTCCTACGCCCAAAGCACCCTCTGGTCCTCCGGCGAATGGCGCCGCCACCTCATCACCGGCGCTGAACAAGCCTTCTGCACCCGCCTCCCCGAAGTCACCTGGGCCCGCCCGCTCGCCGACGTCATCGCCTCACGTCCACTCGCCCCAACACACACCGCAAACGAGCCCGCCCCACCCGCTTGTACCCGCATCGCCCTCGACAACTACGAGTCCCCCGCCCCCCTCAGCCACTCCCTCGACCACTGTAACTCATCACGCTACATCGCGCCGACCGGCGTCCTCCCTGTCATCACGCTCGCCATCGGTTCCGAACGCGGTTGGTCCCCCGCCGAGCGCGATCTGCTCCGCGCGAAAAACTTCACCCTCGCCCACCTTGGCCCACGCGTCCTTCGCGCCGAGACCGCCGTCACCGCCGCCGTCGCCATCGTCAAGGCCCGCCTCGGCCTCATGTAGCGACGTCGAGCGACGCCCCTTCGCCGCGCTCCATCCGCTCCGACTTCTTTCCACACCTCAACGCCTCTGCGTTCCGCGATCCCGACCGCGACTTTCGCTTACTCAGCCGTCGCTGCCACTTTTTCCGCCTTCCGAAAAAACGCCGCCGTCGGTTGCCGCGCACCCTTCCCCAGCCGCCGAACGCACGTCCAACCCGCCGGCTCCAAGGTTATCTCCCCCGGCATCTCGAACACGATCACCGGGTCGTCCTTCGTCGCCAGCATCTCCGTCATCTTCGCAAAAAGCGCCTCCGCCACGTCGCCGATAATCTCATACGGCGGATCGATGAACACCAGATCCGGCACCGCCGCCCCCGCCGGCAGCTTCCAGCTCAACACATCCGTCTGCGCCACGCCGAGCGTCCGCTCGTCATGCCCGGCGCTCTTGCACACCGCCGCGATATTCTTCTGCACGCACGCCGCGGCCTTCGCAGCTTTCTCCACAAAAAATCCCCCAGCCGCTCCCCGGCTCACCGCCTCCAGCCCATACGCGCCGCTCCCCGCGAACAGGTCCAGGAACCACGCGCCCGGCACCCGCGAAGCGATGCTCGAAAACACCGCCTGCCGCATCCCGTCCGTCGCCGGTCGCGTCGCGTCGCCTTTCGGCGTGACCAGCGTGATGCCCCGCGCCGCGCCTCCACTGATCCTCATGCCACGCCCTGCTTTTCCGCAGAGATTCCCTCCCGCGTCCCGGTTAGAAAAAGCAAAATCGTCTCCGCCATCTCGCGCGCGATCACACCATTCCCCAAGTCCTGCGGACGATCCGCCAGGCCCGCCTTCACCAGACTGCCGCCAAATGCCATGGTGAAAAATAACGCCCGCTCGATGTCCACCGAGATGCTCGCGCGATGCGCCTCCAAAAACGCTCTCAAGCGCTCCCGCAGATGGATCACGCACGCCCGCCCTTGCCGATCCGGCCAGATCGGCGGCAGCTCCGCATGGAAAACCTTCGAGAGCGCCTGGCTGCTCACATGATTTTCCGTGCACACATCCGAAATGTGCCGCACCGCCTCCGGCAGTGAGCGTTCATGGCCGCGATCGCATGCTTGCGCCAGCTTCAGCATGTTCGCCTCGAAACGCCGTTCGTGCAGCGCGTTCAACAACACCCGCTTGTTGGGGAAATACTGATACAACGATCCCACGCTCACTCCCGCCCGCTCCGCGATCGCATTCGTGGTCGCCGCTTCGAATCCGAACTCGCCAAAAATGTGAGCCGCCGCCTGGAAAATCGCCTCCACAGTCGCCTGCGAGCGGTCCTGACGTGGTCTTTTCCGAGGAGAGAGAGTGGCTTTCATGCGACGTGTGCGACTGCGCCGGGACGCGAGTTGTTGCCGATTTTTTCTGAATTAGAATGGAGGGGTGTCAACCAACCCGCTTCCCGGAAAACGTCTCAGCCTCCGCATGCACGCCAAACGGCTTCTTACTCGTTTCGCCACCGCCACTTTTGCCCTCACCTCCCTTGCCGCCGCCGTCGCACACGCGCAGCCCGGCCAGCCACCCAACGACGTTGATGCCTCGTTTCGCTTCTCCGCCAATAGCGACGCCGAGTTCCATGGCGCCACCCAAGGCGAACTTGAGACGAGCACATTCTCGCTCGGCTTCGACCACGCTCGCCCGGTCTCCGAAAAACTCCGCGTCGAACTCGGTTTCCGCTACGAAGAAACCGTCATCGACTCGACCGGCCCGCTGCCATTGCCCGACTCACTTCGCGCCACCGAAATCGAACTCGGCGCCACCTGGAGTTTCACGCCCGCCTGGTCCCTCACCGCACTCGTCCGCCCCGGTTTCCACGGCGACGACGGCTCCTTCAACAGCGACGCCTTCAACGTTCCCGCGATGCTCCTCGCCCGCTGGCAATACAGCCGCTCCCTGACGTTCTTCGGCGGCGCACTCTACGATTCCTTCTCCGAGGACACCTTCACGCCATTCTTCGGACTCCGCTGGCAGGCCAGCCCCCGCGTCGCCGTCACACTCGGCGCCCCTCGCACCGAGATCAGTTACGACGTCCGCGAAGGACATAAAATCTTTGCCGCCCTTTCCCTCCACGGGGGCAGCTACCACCTTGAGAACTCAGCCGCGTCTACGCTCCCCGCGTATTCGCATCTGCGTGACAGCGAGGTGAGTTACCGCGAGATCCACCTCGGCGCCGGGTATGCCTGGTCGTTGACGAAAAACCTCACAGCGGAGATCGAGGCCGGCTGGCTGCTCGACCGTCGCTTCGATTTCTACGACCGCGGACTCGTCGTGAAAACCGACGGCGCCCCCACCGCGCGTTTCAGCCTCAACGCCCGCTTTTAAGCGTCTCCTCCCATGAACACGTTTAGCCTCATAACGTTTCCCTTCACCGGCGATCCGCTCGCCGAGAAACTTCGCCATCTTCGCACCGAGCTCGCCGAACTTGCCTTCACACTCGATTCCCGTGGCCAGGCCGAAGCGGCCGACACCGCTCTCTCGATCGACCGCCGCATCGCCGAACTCCTCGACAACGAGCCGCCTCCATTCGGTCCCCGATGACGCGTCCGTCTTTCTGCGCTGACCGCGAAATGCCTCCCGCGCTTGCGCCCCGCGTCGTCGCCCGCTTCCGTGCCGCGCCATGCCGCCCGCCACGCACCTCATCGCCGCTGTCCTTCTCATCGCTCTGCCCACCAGCGCCTTTTCCGCCCCGGGCAACGCCGCCCGCGGCCGTCGCGCCTTCACCGCGCAATGCGCCGCCTGCCACTACACGAAAGCCGACAACCGTCTCGAAGGCCCGGGCCTGCTCGGCGTCGTTGGTCGCAAGGCCGGCACGTTCGAAGGGTTCGCGTTTTCCGAAGCCATGAAAAAATCCGGTGTCACTTGGGACGCCGCCACTCTGGAAAAATACCTCGCCGCTCCCACCGAGTTCGTACCCGGCACCACCATGCTGCAGCCCGTCACGGCGGCCTCGGCGCGCGCCGACTTGATCGCTTTTCTGAATACGCTCACGCCGGGCGAGCCCTCCGCCCCGTGATTTCAACTTCGCACAAATCCAGCCCGGCTCATCCGTAACCGCGCGGCCGCTCATGAGCGCCTTTCCCGTTTCCGATCACTGCGACGGCACGCGTTTTTTCACCCCGGGCGCGCCCCCGCTGCCGGGTTTCCGCGATGTGTTGCGCTGGCGTTTCACCCGCCGCGTTCCCGCCTGGTCGCCGCACATCGTCGAGCCGCGCACCTCCGCACCCGCCGCGCCGGCGCACGGCTCGCCCGAAGTCGTCGCAACGTGGATCAATCACTCCACGTTTCTCCTTCAATTCGCCGGTCTCTCGCTGCTCACCGATCCCGTTTTCAGCGAGCGCATCGGCCTCTTCGGCAAAGTCGGCCCCCGCCGTGTTCATGCTCCGGGTCTGCGCCTCGAAACGCTTCCGCACATCGACGCCATCCTCCTCAGCCACGACCACTACGACCACTGCGACCTGCCCGCGCTTCGCCAGCTCGCCCGCGCTCACAACCCACTCGTTATCGCGCCCCTCGGCTTTCACGCGCTGCTTCGTCGCGGCGGCCTGAGCCGCATCGTCGAACTCGATTGGTGGCAATCGCACTCGCTGGCCCACGCTGCGCCGTCCACGCCCAACTCGGTTCACGGCGCGGCGACCTCGGCCCCCGTCTCCGCGGCTCCCGCCATCGCGGGCGCAACCACCGTCACGCTCACCCCCGCCCAGCACTGGACCAACCGCCTCAGCGGGCGGCGCTGCGGACGCCTTTGGGGCGGTTTCATGATCGCTACGCCGACCCGCCGCGTCTTTTTCGCCGGCGATACTGGTTACCACCCCCAGATTTTCCGCGACATCGCCGCCCGCCTCGGCCAGCCCGATCTGGCCATGCTTCCCATCGGCGCCTACGAGCCCCGCTGGTTCATGAGCGACCAACACGTCAACCCCGCCGAAGCCGTCCAAATTCACCGCGAACTCGGCTCCCGCCTCAGCGTCGGCATGCATTGGGGCGCCTTCCAACTCACCGACGAGCCCCGCCTCGACCCACCCCTCGCCCTTCGCAACTCGCTGGCAGAGGCCGGCCTTACTGAGGATTTATTCCAAGTGATGGAACCCGGCCAGAGCATCACCGTCTGAAAAACCGCCCGCGCTGACCGGAGCTCGCCCGCCCACGACGGTGTTGGAAACCGGCGAGGCCGTGTCCGCCTCAACGCGTTTAAAACGTTTATTTAATAAATTGCTACCAACCCATCAGCTCTTTTGGTTAGGCACCTAACGATCTTCGCTCCTGGCCGGTTGCCGACTCATCCGTGTCACGCGAAGCGGATGATCGCGTCCTTTTTCTGACTACCCATTCCATGCGCTCCCACCGCCTCACCGCGATGCTCGGCCTCACCGCCGCGATGGCCACCGCCGCGCACGCCGAAGAACGCAAC
>CAMLSH010000120.1 GCA_946482625.1 uncultured Opitutaceae bacterium | reverse complement strand
GGCGCTTTGAGCAGCCCGTAATAAATCCCGAGCATCACCGCCATCCCGAGCAACGCGTACAGCGCGCCCTCGATCGTCGTCGGCACCGCCGGCTTGTAGATCGCCCACGTGGCGCGCGCGATTTCCGCGTCGACGTGCTGCAAAAATGCAAACGGCCTCCCGAGCGGCGACGCATTCTGGATCGCGAGCTGCGCCGTCTCCAGATGATCCACGCGCGCGTCAGCCTCACTCATCACCCCGCCGAGTTTCGCCACCGCCAGGTCGGCATTCGCATTCGTCTGCGCAATGAACTTCTCCAGAGAAAGCCCCGACTGCGCCGCGACATTTTTGAACTGCTCCAACTGGCGACGCGCCTCATCCAGATGTCCGCCGAGCCGCTGCAAATATTGCTGCATGAACTCAGGGGCCTGCGAAAAAACCACCGCGCCCAACACGCACAACGCGCGGTCCAGCAGCTTTTCCCCCGTGCCGAGTACCGCGTGTCCGATTTTCATGCGCACCACCGTGCGAAAACCGCCCACCACCGCAAGCCGTCACACGGCCCGCAGAGCGCACGGTTTTCTCGCTTCGACGTCATCGCCCCGCCGTTCGCAAAGCCGCGATCAACACGTTCATGTTCCAGATATAGGCCGCCGTCGAAATGCACGCGATCCGCTCCTTGGCCGGAAACGGCGATGTATCCGTTTTGTCACCCACCACCGACTGAGAAAAATCGCCCTCGGCGACCTCGTCCGTTCCCGGCCCGCGATAGCGATGGCTGTCCATCCGCAGCGGCGTGAGCCAGAAACCGTCGGCGTTCAGCTCCGCGATCACCCGACGCGCCTGTTCATCCCCGCCCCAGCGCCCCGGCTCGCCCGATTCGTCCTGCACCCGGCTGAAATATCGGGGCAACGCATTCGCTCCCCCACCCGTTCCCGCGCCGTCCTTCAGCGGGGAGCCGCTCGTCGCCGCCTCTTTCGAAAGCCGGCGCACCTCGTCATAACGCGCGCGCAAACCCGCGACGTCCAGCCGGCGAGTCGACGAGTAATGCCGGATCGTCTTCTGCGGGTCGTAGTCGGTGTAGTAGCGACCGTTCACCACGTTTGACCCGCTGCGATGAAGATAGAGAACGCGTCCCGTCCCGATTTCGACAAACGTGGGATGAATCGGTCCATCGCCCCGGCCGGCGTCCGGCAAGCGCGCCGCATCCAGCCAGTCCAGCGCTTCGGGCACGCGCGCCAGATATTTTTCGTCCCCCGTGAGCCGGTAAAATTTGAGCAACTGCTCGACCGCGTCGACCGTCGTGTGGGTCGCGAGCGCACACGGCTCATAACTGCGCGCGCCCGCCGGCTTCAGATCCGGCGTGTACTGCAACGCCCAGCCCGGCTGCGGCGCCGGTTGCTGCGTGGACAGGTAAGAATCCATTCCACGCAAGATCGGCTCGCGCAGCCGTCCGTCGCCCAGCGCCTGATAGCACAGGACCAGGAAATCGATGTTCTCCGCCGCCACGTCGTCATTGAACGTCAGGTAACCGCTATAGTCGGGACGCCCGCCGTGCGAAAATGCCTCGGCTTTCGGGAAACGCTGCGGCCACGCACCGCTGCTATGCTGGCTCGCCAGCACGAACCCGATCGCCCGCTCCAGTGCCGCGCCATAGCGCTCGTCACGTTTCTCCACGTACAACCGCAGCAGAAACTTCGACGCCTCCGCCGTGCCCCCGTCGTCGAACGTCGCATTACCATAATAGTGATGAAACTCCTCCAGCCGCCATGCGTTGCGCCCGACCGTCGCGTACCAGTCTTTCAACGACTCCTCCCCGGCGAAATCTACCACGTAGTTCCAACCGCCCGCCGGATGCTGCCCGGCGATCAACGCCCCCGCCACCTCCTCCGCCGCCCGATAATAAAACTCGTCGCCCGTCGCGTGATAAGCGTCGAGAAACACCTGGCCCATACTCGGGGTTCCCGGCGGTTGTATCCAGATCATGGTGCCACGCGCCTCCAGCTCTCCCCAGCGACGCGAGAAATCCGGCAGATAGCTCCACACGTAGCCGCCGCGGTAAGCGACTTTCTCCACCATCGCCGCCGTCGCGCGCTTCATCGTTTCGAGAACCCGCTCCGCCTGGATATCCCCCGCCGCCAGCCCTGCGCTCATCGGTAGAAAGCCAAGCAACAGGACAAATTGCGCGGTTCTCCGGGATGACAGAAACGCTCGGAACACAAATGGGAGCATGGGGTAAAGGGCTGATTCCCTCATACCGGCCAACGCCGCGCATGCGCGCCTAAAAAGCGAATACGTCAGCGGACACTCCGATCGCCCAACGACTTCCAGTCGTTTTCCATCCACTTTTCCGATGCCGCGGTCGCAGCCGCGCAGACTCAGACCTCCGCAAACGGCACGAGCTGCACGAGCGTGCAAGCCGGGGCCGGACCGTTCTCAGTCTTTAGCCCGGTCCAGAAACGAAGCCTCCAACGATTCGCACCGCTGATGGCCGTTCCACCGCCCTTTGAAGGCAGACTCTGCAATGGCGTCCCGCGCAAATGACGGAAACAGGCGACCTCCACGTACGCGCACCGCGACGTCACTTTTTCTTCCGTGAAATGCTTCACACACAACCCGCGCTCCGATTCCTCGAAGAGCAGGTCACGCACGCCCGACTCCGTGGCCCGCCAGAGACTCCAAGCGATGACTTCCGACAAAGGAGAGACGGCTGTGGGCCGCGCGGGGGAGGAGGCAAAAACGAAGTGAAGAGTTTCCATAGCGCGTCGTCGTTTTGTCCCACCAGTCGCGTGACTCGCAGGACTCTGACAACGCGCCAAAAATCGGCACGCCAGCCTCGCCATTCAAGTCGCTGCTGGCCACCCGGCCCAAGTGTACAGCTTTTTGACCGGCGCTTTGCCCGACTTCCCGAGGTTATTCCCCCGCCGGCGCCACACCTTCCGACGTCTGCACCACGCGCTTCATCGTGCCGTCGGGATTGTAGTAAAGATAGTCGATGCAGACCGACCGCCGGAAGCTCCCGCCTTTGGGCGTGCCGCCGTTGTGGTAGATGAAGTAGTCCTTCCCTTTATACGTAATCACCGACTGGTGGATCGTGTTGCTGTTGCCAGCGATCTCCGCGAGCAAACCGCGCGGTTCCCACGGTCCATGGATGCTCTTGCTCGTCGCGTATGCGATCTTCTCGGGAAACCCCGTGGCATACGTGAGATAGTAAATCTCGCCGCGTTTGTGGACCCACGGCGCCTCGGTGAACTCCGGCACGTCCACCTTCATGATCTCGCCCTCGAACTCCGTCATATTTGGCTTCAACTTCACGTAACGGCACCGCTGATTTCCCCAAAACAGATACGCCTGCCCGTCATCGTCGATGAAGGCCGCCGGATCGATATCGTCCCAACTGATTGGCACATCCGTCGTCATGTCGTTCGTGATGATCGCCGAGCCACGCGCGTCCTTGAATGGCCCGAGCGGATTGTCCGCCACCGCCACGCCGATCGAGAATCCTGGCACCGTTCCGTGCTTCATCGGCACGTACCAATAAAATTTGCCTCCCTTCTCCACCACATGCCCCGCCCAAGCGTCAGCTTTGGCCCAGGAGAAGTCCGTCACCGCCATCGGCGAGGGATGCTGCGTCCAGTTCACCATGTCGGTCGAAGAGAAAACCAGCCACTTCTTCATCACATAGCCGTGATGCTTTTCCTCCGCCTCATCGTGCCCGGTATATAAATACACCTTGCCGCCATGCACCAACGCCGCCGGATCGGCTGTCAACGGATTCATGATCGCCGGATTCGCCGCCCGCACCATGGGCCCTCCGGCGACCAGCAAACAGGACAACGCAAACAGACGCGCGCGCGCAAAACAGGGGTAGGTTTTCATCGCCGTAAAATCACGCGAATCGTCCCGTCTCCCGCGACCCGCCCGTTACTGGCCCGTAACGCCGCCGCCCAGCATCCGCAGCAACTCCACTTCATCGATGATTCGCACGCCCAGTTCCTCCGCCGTCCGCCTCTTCTCTCCCGCGCCCTCCCCTGCCACGACACAATCCGTCCGCGCCGTCACACGCCCGCCGATCACTCCACCCGCGGCAACGATGCGTTCCTCCGCCTCCACCCGCGTCAACGCCGGCAACGTGCCCGTAAGCACAAACACCTTTCCAGCCAGCGGCGCCCGCCGCGCGTCCTCCACAAAAGGTCGCGGCTTCACCCCGCACGCGCGCAGCTCCGCAAGTTGCTGCCGCATCTCCGGCGTCTCGAAAAACGCCACGACCTCCTCCGCCTGCACCGGCCCGACGCCATCGATCCCCGCCAGTTCGTCCGGCGTCGCACCCGCGATTTCCTCCAACGACGAAAACGTCCGCCCCAGTATCCGCGAAGTCGCCACACCCACACCCGGCACGCCGAGTCCGTGTACGAATCGCCAGAGCTCAGCCCGCTTCCCCGTCTCGACCGACGCCTCGAGTTTCTCCGCCGTCTTCTCGCCGATCCCCGGCAACGCCCGCCAGTCCTCCCGCGTAAGCTGAAACAAATCCGCCGGCGTTCGCACCCGTCCCGTAGCCACCAACGCTGTGATCGTCGCGTCGCCCAGTCCTCGGATGGCCACCCCGCTCGCGCCCGCGAAATGCCGGAGTTTCGCAGCCACCTGCGCGCCGCAGTCACCGTTCCGGCAATATTGCTTCACCCCAGCTTCCGTCCGCGTGACCACCGCCGCGCCGCACGCCGGACAATCCTCGGGAAACACAAACGCCACGCTCTCCGCCGTCCGCTGCGTCCGATCAACGCCCACCACCGCCGGAATGACTTCGCCCGCCTTCTCCACGAAAACGACGTCGTTCACCCGCACATCGAGCCGCGCGATCTCCTCCGCGTTGTGCAACGTCGCCCGCGCCACCGTCGATCCGCCCAGCCTCACCGGCGCCAGTTCCGCCACCGGCGTAAGCACGCCCGACCGCCCGACTTGTATCGTGATTCCCGTGACGCGCGTCACGGCTCGCTCCGTCGCGAACTTATACGCCACCGCCCATCGCGGCGCGTTGCCCGTTTCTCCGAGACGTCCCTGCTGCGCGACCTCGTCGAGTTTGAGCACCACCCCATCCGTCGGAAACGCCCGCCCGCTCCGCTCTCCCGCGAAGATCCGCACCTGCGCGCACACCTCCTCCACCGTCTTCGCCCGCCCGACTCCCCCGATGCCGGGCAATCCCCACGTCTTCAGTTGCTCGTGAAATCCGCTCTGCGTCTCCGGCCGCGCACTCTCCGGCCACACCTCACCCCAACCATAAAACACCACGCTTAACCCGCGCCCGCGCACCTCGTGGGGCTCGCTCAACTTCAAACTCCCCGCCGCCAGTGCCCGCGGATTCGCAAACGGCACCTCCCCTGCCGCCTCGCGCTCTGCATTCACCCGCTCGAATTCCTCAAAGTCCGTGAACACTTCTCCGCGCACTTCGATCCGCTCCGGCCACGCAGTGCCGCGCAATGCCTCCGGCAGCGTCCCGATCATCCGCGCATTCGCCGTCACGTCATCGCCCTCGCTTCCGTCCCCACGTGTCACCACCCGCACCAGCCGGCCACGCTCATACGTAGCACTGACTGCGAGCCCGTCATATTTGGGCTCGATCACCCAGCTCACGCCGCCGGGCGTCACCACATCGCCGATACTCGCCTCAGCCCGTTTCAGAAACGTCCGCAATTCCGCCTCGGTATAAACTTTTTCCAGGCTCAGCATCCGCCGCCCATGCCGCCATGTCGGAAACCGTCCGCTCCTATCGTCGCCGACGCCACCATTCTCATCACCCGCGCGGCGCTCATCTTTTCCTAACACCGCGCCCGTCCTCTTCTCTAAATCCGTCAGCTCCCGTTTCAACCGGTCATACGCCTCATCGCTGATCTCCGGCGCCGCCTTTTTGAAGTACAGTTCGTCGTGCCGCACGATTTCCGCACGCAGCCACTCGACCCTTCTCTCAGCAGCCGCGTCTCCCAACAACCGCGTCACACCCATCACGGCCAACAACAACCAGAACGCCGCGCACACACCGAGCGCCGCCCGACTCCCGCCAAGGATTTTCGCCATACCGCGATCTCCCGAAATTCCATCGCGTCTCGCAACGGCTATTTTCAATACCTTCCCAATGAATCCGAAACCGCGCTCCGTTTTGACTATAACGCCGCCACCTTCCCATTGATCGCGTCATGGAACCGGTCACCGCCCGTTTGTTCGTCGCTTTGAATCCCACCGATCCTGTCCGCGATTCGCTCGCGGAACTCCACGACGAGATTCCGCGCATGCAATGGACTCCGCTCGACCGGATTCATCTGACGCTGCGTTTCCTCGGCGAACAACCTGCCGATACTCAGGACAAAATCGCCGCAGCCTTGGACGCCGTGCGCGTGAAATCCTTTTTCCTGGAGGTCGAGGGAATCGGCGGTTTCCCCGACCGCGGCGACTGGCGTGTCTTGTGGGTTGGCGTCGGCCGCAGCCATCCGTTGCTGCATCAGCTGCGACAACAAGTGGACGACGCGCTGCTCGCCGCCGGCATCCACTTCGAACTTCGTCCATTCGTTCCCCACCTCACCCTCGGTCGCTGCGCTGAAGCACCCGCTGCGGCCATCAAACAATGGGCCCGCCGCCACCGCGACTTCACCGGCCCACTCTGGCCCATTTCCTCCTTTGCGCTCATGCTCAGCGAACCGTCGCCAACCGGAGGACGTACGCATACTGCGCTCAAAGAATATTCCCTCCTCGCCAGCACCTAGATTCCGCGAGGTCACGCGGCGTATCAACACGCCGCCTTGCCCCGGGGCCCGGCAAAAACGCTTGCCGTGTACCTACTCTGCGGATTCCTCCCCAGTCGAGCATGCACGTCAAAATGGCCGGGACCCCACGCATCACGAAACTGGTTTTCGTGCTCTTCTCACTCACAGCATGCAGCGTCGCCGTCGCCGCTGAATCAGCATGGCTGCGACTACGATCAGCTGATTTCACCATCTACTCCGACGCTTCTCGCCGCGAGCTCGAGGAGTTCGCCGTCACGTATGCCGCATTTCGTCAGGTATCTCGTGAGGCGCTTTTAAAACCCGGCCAAACGCCACCGCCCTCAACCATTCTCCTCTTTCGCCGGGAGAAAACGTTCAAAAGCCACGCCCCCGAATCGAAAGATCGCGACTTTGTCATGGCCGCTTTTTCTACCGAGGTCGACGGCACCACGCTTACCACGCTCTCACTCACGGGTGATCGCGAGCAGGCGATGTCCATGCTGTTCGAATTCGAAACCACCTGGATGCTCGGCCGGCTTGGCTACATTCTCCCCACATGGATCGGGCAGGGCGCCGGCAAAGTCCTCTCAACGCTTCGTGTATCCAAATCCCGGGCGATCCTCGGCGAGCAAGTATCCGGCTTCGATCATGCCGCCACGCACCCTTGGGCGCGCTTTTTCGAAATCAACGAGGCTTCTCCCGAATACCGCGGAAAAGGTTCTGAAGAAATGGGCGTCTACCATGCCCAAGCCTGGTCGATCATGCACTGGGTGCTTCTGGGCGGGCCGGATGCCCGCGACCGGTTTCAACGCGTCTCAGCTGAACTGCGCATCGGCTACACCACTCCCGATATCGCGCAAGTCCTGGACACACCCGTCGCCAGCCTGGATCGCGAAATCAGCCGGCACTTTAGAGGCCGCATACGCACGCGCGAATTCCCCTTCGACCAAATCGCCCTCCGGACCGGTTGGTCGGTCAGTGAAGCGCCCTCCGTCGAGGTCGATGTCCAACGTGCCGAGCTATTGCTCGCCGCGGAGAAAACCCCGGAAGCACGCGCGCTCATTCGTAACTTGCAGGCAACTTCCGACGACTCCCCCTTGGTTCAGGAAACACTCGCCCGAGTCGCCATGCGCGAGAACGACCGAGAAGCCGCCGCGAAGCACTTCCGAAAAGCGATCGAACTCGGCTCGAAAAATCCAATGACCCGCCTTCGATCCGCCAGCGCGCGTATCGACGAAAGCAGTATGCACGGCGCCGACTACCCAGGGAACGCGGGCAACAACGCCGCCGAAGCCATCGTCGAAATCCAAGACGTTCTCGCCTCCGATCCCACCAATCTCGACGCCTATCGATTGCTCGGCCGGGCCCTGTTCGTCGCCCCCAAAATTAAGGCGCAAGACTTGGAAAAACTCTCCCCCGGCATCGGCCCCGGGCCCGCCGGCTCGCGCGTCCGATACTACCGCGCCCTCCTTCACCTCCGCTTGGGCCAGCCGGAAAAAGCCGATGAAGATTTTCGAATCATCGCCGACGACCCATCTGTGCCCAACAACGAGCGCCAACGAGCCCGCGCGCGCATCTCAAAGCAAACCGGCTGACAGGCGCCGCCCCGCCCCGCTCACTTGATCCCCGCCTGCACCTGCGTCGCCACGATGTAGCGTTGCAGCCAGCGGAACATCAGCAGCACCGGCAGCGTCGCCATCACCGCGCACGCGAGGATGTCGCCCCACTGCACCGGCGGCTGCGTGAACAAATTCGCCAGCCCGATCTGCACCGTGCGCGTTTCTTCGCGCGTCCCGATCAAGAGCGGCCACAAAAAATCGCCCCAATGCGTCAACACGTCGATCACCACGACCGTCGCGAGCGCCGGTTTGATCGTGGGTAGAGCCACTCGCCAAAACTGCGTCCACACGCCCGCCCCGTCGATCACCGCCGCCTCCTCCAACTCCACCGGCACGCTCAAGAAATGCTGCCGCAGGAAATAGATATTAAACGCCTTCGCCATAAACGGCAGCGTCAGCCCCGCCATCGCCGCTCCCAGTCCTCCCGTCAGCCCCAGATCGCGCGCCGTGAAAAACATCGGCACCGCGATCACCTCCACCGGCAGGATGATCAACATCACCACCGCCGCGAACAACACCTCCCGCCCCCGAAACGTCAGCCGCGCGAATGCATACGCCGCCAGCGCGTTCACAAGCAGCCCGCCCGTCACAATCACCGCCACTTGCGCGACCGACACCAACAGCGCCGGCCCGAGCCCCGCCCGCCGCCACGCCTGGCCATAATTTTCCAAGGTCCACGTATCCGCATCTAAGAGACTGCGCAGATCGAAGCGAAAAATCGCCTCCTCCGCGCGAAACGACCCCGCG
>CAMLSH010000119.1 GCA_946482625.1 uncultured Opitutaceae bacterium | reverse complement strand
GGCTGACAGAGCAACCGCCCTGGCGAGCGATGGTCGCGGAGGAATCGGAGGAGAAGCGGATGAAAGAGGCGTTTTCCGCGCAGGAGGCATCGGACTCCCGCAAGAAGATCGAGCAGAACGTGACCAATTTAAACAGCGCGCGCAGGGAAGTGCAGGCGCTCGCGAAGGATCGGTCGTCGTATGCGTTGAATTTACCGCCCTCGGTGAGTTCGAGCGCGCCAGAGGGGCGGGAGACGACACGGGGACGTTCGGCGTCGGCGGAGGAGTCGGATGTCGCAGATTTCGCGATACAGGAACGGGCGGCTCCGGCGGCGAAGGCGGTGACGTTGTCAGGTGACAAGCGCGGCTGGCTGCCATGGGCGGCAGAAGGGCGGTTGCATTTGCTAGGCTGGGTGTGGCCGTCGGGTGCGGCCAACGTGCGCGGCGTCGAGGTGGAGCTGGCGGCGCTGGTTTCACGGTTGGGCGGATCGATGCCGGCCGAGGTGAGCGGTGGAGAAGGCTACGCGTTGCGCGACGACAAAGGCCGTGTGCAACACCAGGCGGGCGTGGTGCCGGTGGCGGACGCTGAAACACCGACGGTGCGTGTGCCGCTTTCGTCCGATCTGCTGCCGGGCTGGGAAGTCGTGGCGTTTCTGGTGCCCACTGCGGCAGAGGACGGCACGGGCTCGTTTTTCTGGATCGGTGCGTTGCTCGCGGCGGTGTTGGTGTTGGCAATTCTGACGAGCGGATCGCTGCTGCTCTGGCAGGCGCGGCGGAGCGAAGCGGAGGCAGCGCAAAAGACGTCGTTTGTCGCCAATGTTTCCCACGAGTTCAAAACACCGCTGACGACGATCCGGCTGTATTCGGAGTTGCTGGAGCAAGGGCGCGTGGCCGACGCTGGAAAGCAGAACGACTATCTGCGCACGATCGGTCGCGAAACGCAGCGGCTGGCGCGACTGGTGAACAACGCGCTGGATTTTTCGCGGCTCGAACAGGGGAAAAAGAAATTTCAGCGCGAGAGATGCGATCTCGGCGCAGAGCTGGCGCGGCTGCTCGATGCGCACAGTCCGCGAATCGCGGAAGCGGGGCTGGCGTTGACGCGTGAGTTGCCTGCGGCGCCACTGATGCTTTCGACGGATCGCGATGCGGTGGAGCAAATCGTGCTCAATCTGATCGATAACGCCTGCAAGTACGCGGCCGAAGGCGGGGAGCTGATAGTGACGCTTTCCGCAGGTGCCGGCGGCGGCGCTGAGTTGCGGGTCGGCGATCGCGGTCGCGGTGTACCGGACACGGAGAGGGAACGGATCTTTGAAAAGTTTCACCGCGTGGACGAGACACTGACTGCCGAGAAGAGCGGGACCGGGCTGGGCTTGAGCATCGCGCGTCAACTTGCACGCGGGCTGGGCGGAGAACTGCGTTGCGAAGCGCGTCCGGGTGGCGGCGCGGTGTTTGTGCTCACGTTGCCATGAAAGCAAAAATTTTGATCGCCGAAGACGACGCGAACATCCGGCTCGGGCTGACGGCCACGCTGGAGAGCGAAGGTTACGCCGTGACGGCGGCTGGCGACGGTGCGCAGGCGCTGAAGCTTTTCGCGCAAGGGAAATTCGATCTCGTGGTCCTCGATGTGATGATGCCGAAAGCCAGCGGTTACGATGTGTGCCGCGAACTACGCGCGAAAGGAGAGCGTGTGCCGGTGCTGTTTCTCACCGCGAAGGGCGAGGAGATCGATAAGGTGGTCGGGCTGAAACTTGGTGCGGACGATTATGTGACGAAGCCGTTCGGCGTGCATGAATTGCTCGCGCGGGTCGAGGCGCTGTTGCGGCGCGCGCGGACGAGTGGCGCGCAGAATTCGCTCGCAGGAACGACGACGGAGCTGGTGGCGGTGTTTCGTTTCGGCGCGGCGGAGATCGATCGGAATAAGTTCACGGCGTCGATACGCGGGAGGGAGCCGGTGACGTTGACGGCGCGCGAGTTGAAGTTGATCGATGTCTTTGCGGCCCGTCCCGGAGCGGTGCTCACGCGCGATGCGTTGCTCAACGCGGTGTGGGGCGTCGATTACTTCGGCACGACGCGCACGCTCGATCAGCACGTGGCGCAGCTTCGGAAAAAAGTGGAAACTGAGGCGGACGCGCCGACGGCGATCCTGACCGTGCACGGCGTGGGTTATCGCTACGAACCGCCGACGTGAAATGCCGCAGATGGTTGCGGCGGACGGATTTTGCGTTACCGGAGTTGTCGTATGAATACCCAAAACGCTGAATCAGCTCTGTCCCGACGCGACGCACTCAAAACCTTGGGCGCCGGAGCAGCCTTGCTGGGATTGGGTTTAGTCGGGGCGTCCCGCGTGTCTGCACAGGCTGCGGGGGGCGCGGCAAAGAGTGCTGCGGCGAGCGGACCATTTGTGCTGCCACCCTTGGCCTTCGCCTACGACGCGCTGGAGCCGCACATCGATGCGAAGACGATGGAGATTCACCACACCAAGCATCACCAAGCCTATATCACTGCCGCCAATAAGGCGCTGGAAGGCCGGACGGATCTCCTCGGGCGCGATCCAGCGGAGTTGCTCGCGCAGCTGGACAAGGTCGCTGAGCCGCTGCGGACGACGTTGCGCAACCAAGTCGGCGGTCATGCGAATCACACATTTTTCTGGTCGATCTTGAGTCCGAAAGGCGGCGGCGAACCGAAGGGTGGGTTGGCCTCGGCGATCGAAAAACAGTTCGGCGATTTCGCGACTTTCAAGACTCAGTTCGCCGATGCGGCGATGAAGCGATTTGGCAGCGGCTGGGCGTGGCTGCTTTTGAAAAACGACACGCTGAGCATCGAATCGAGTGCGAATCAGGATTCGCCGCTGATGGACGGAGCGATCCCGATCATCGGCCTCGATGTGTGGGAGCACGCGTATTACCTGCGTTATCAGAACAAGCGCGCCGACTATGTCGCCGCGTTCTGGAACGTGGTGGATTGGGAGAAGGCAAACGCGAATCTCCGCTCGGTGACCTGAGACGCGCCGTGACCGGGCACAAAAAAACGCCGAGGTGAACTCGGCGTTTTTGTATCGGAAAAAGAATTTCGTCCAAGTGCTCAGCTCTTCACGACCGGAGCCTGACTGCGTTGCTGGACCGCGGCCGGGAGGGCGCTGGCGGCGATGTTGCCGGAGTCGCGGGCGGTGTTCTTGGGCTTTTGGGCGAAGAACTCCACGAGGTGAGAGACGTCGGTATATCCGCGGGATTTGAGGGTTTCTTCGATCCGCTTCACGACGGCGCGCAATTCGGCGCTGCTCTCGGGATCAAGTTCGCTGACCTCATCGGTGTCCTTGGAGACGATGTGATAGGGGGCGGAATCACCATCAAGGGCGATCTGATAGAGACTGGTGCCGTTGTGGAAATAACAGAGGCGGACGAGGCCCACTTCCTGAAAAGCAGCGAGACAGCGGTAAACGGTGACGAGATCGCAGGCGGAGTTGGCGAGGTCGTTATGGAGTTGTTCGATGCTGGCGGGCGCGGTGCGTTTCAGAAGTGCTTCGAGAATCGCTACTCGCGGTTGGGTGATTCGCAGACCGGCGGACTTGAGCCGGGCGCAGGCCACGTCGATAGACGCTGGCGATTTGGCGGCTGATACGGACGCCAAAGGGTGGTTGGTCTGGGTTGAAGCGATCATGAGAGTGCCCCTTTGCTAAGCTAACGCCTGACGAATGCAATTCCGTAAATTAGATGAATTGCAAAATGGATATTTACTCAATTTTAGAGGAGAAATTCACCGGTCAGCAGAACCAAAGTAGCGGAGCTTGCAGAAGAGCAGTTGCCACATGGCATTGTGACGGCTCAGTTAACTCTCACGAAACATGCAGGACGTGGAATTTAACGAAGTGATCGAGCTGATATGCAAAGAGGACGGTCGCTATGATCGCAAAGCGTATACCTTTATCCGCCAAGGACTCGACCACACGGTGAAAGAGATTCGCAAGAAGGATGCCGAGAAGGCGCAGCGTTCCCGGCACGTCACCGGACCAGAGTTGTTGGAAGGCCTGCGCGCTTACGCGCTCGAACAATACGGCCCACTGACCAAGACGGTGCTGAACTCTTGGGGAATCAAGCGGTGCCAGGATTTTGGCGATCTCGTGTTCAATCTGATCGAGTATAACGTGTTCAGCAAAACCGAGAGCGATAAGCGCGAGGACTTCGCGGACATCTACACGTTCGAGGACGCGTTCGTGAAACCGTTTTTGCCTCGGAAAAAGCCCCGGCTTCCGGGTTCCGCGGCCGAGGCGATTGGTTCCGCCTGAGCTGAGTGACGACGCGTTCCGGCTGGCTGCGCTGATGCGCGGGCAGTGATTCGGCGGATACGCCGCGGGTTGCGCGCCAAGGACTGTCTGCCACCTTCCCATCTTTCATGTCTGCCAAAACCGCCGCCGTCTCCGCCAACTTCAGCCTGCTGGATCCTTTTTGGAAGGAGCGCGTTGACCGCACGGTCCTCGCCAATGGCCTGACGGTACTCATCAAGCCCGACCTGTCCGCGCCGGTCGCATCGGTCCAGGTTTGGGTGAAAACCGGGAGCATTCACGAGAACGCGCTGCTCGGCGCGGGGCTTTCGCACTATCTCGAGCACATGCTCTTCAAGGGCACGGAGCGTCGCGCGGGACGGGAAATTTCGATGACCGTCCAAGCGCACGGCGGGTACATCAACGCGTACACGACCTTTGACCGCACGGTGTATTACATCGATCTGCCGTCGGAGCATGTCGGCGTGGCCATCGATATCCTTGCCGACGCGGTGTTGCACTCGACGCTGCCGGCGGATGAAGTCGCCAAGGAAAAGGACGTGATCTTGCGCGAGATCGACATGGGCCGCGACGATCCCGATCAGCGGTTGGGCGAATCGCTGTTCGACACAGCGTTCCGTCAGCATCCGTTCAAGTATCCGATCATCGGGCACCGTGAGGTCTTCGCAGGGGTGACGCATGAAGATCTGGTGGCTTACTATCGGGCGCGCTACGTGCCGAACAACTTGGTCGTCGTGATCGCGGGTGCGGTTGAGCCGAAGGCGGTGCTGGCTGAGGTGGAGAAGCATTTTGGCGGCGCTCCGCGTCAGCGGCTCGCACCGGTGGTGATTCCTGACGAACCGACGCAGCTCGCACCGCGGGCACTGCATAAATTTGAAGACGTCGAGCTGACGCGGGCCGGGCTCGCCTGGCAGATTCCCGGTATCACGCATCCGGATGCGCCACTGCTCGATCTGCTTTCGACGATTCTCGGCGAAGGCGACAGCTCGGTACTCTGGCAGGAAGTTCGCGAGAATGCGCGGCTGGTTCACACGATCGATGCGCACAGCTGGACGCCGGGGAGCGTCGGCTTGTTCTACGTTTCATTCACGTGCGATGCGGATAAGCGCGTCGCGGCGACGAACGCGATCCAACGGGCGCTGGCGCGTTGTGTAGCCCGTGGATTCACCGCGGCGCAGATCAAGAAGGCGCAGCGGCAGACGGTGGTCGGCGAGATCAACTCGCGCAAAACCATGAGCGGTCAGGCGGCTCGAATCGGCGCCGCGGAGGTCGTCGTGGGCGACCTCGACCACGCGAAAACGTATTTCGAGCGGCTTCGCCTCGTGACGGCGGGCGAACTCAAACGCGTGCTTAAAACGTATCTCGTGCCGGCGCGGCTCACGAGTGTTTCGTTGAATCCGGCGGCTGCGGCGGAGAAGGCGGACGTCTCAAAATTTACGGTCGGCGGCGATGTGGAGTTTGAAGAGGTCGCGCTGCCGAATGGCGCGCGGCTGGTGCTTCAGCACGATGCGCATTTGCCGAATCTGCACCTGCGGCTGCTTTGCCTCGGCGGACCGTTGCAGGAGGATGCGGCGAAACGCGGCGCCACGGCGTTGCTCGCGACGATGCTTACGAAGGACACGCGTAAGCGGAGCGCGGAGGACGTGGCGCAATTTATTGAGGAGGTCGGCGGCGCGTTCCATCCGTTCTCGGGCAACAACAGTTTCGGTCTCGCCGCTGAGGTTTTGCCGACCGATGTGGATCGCGCGCTGACGCTGCTGGCGGAGGCGAGTTTTACGCCGGCGTTTAAGAAGGCGGCTTTCGAGACGGAGCGCGACGCGCAGCTGGCGGAGTTGATGCAGGACGCGGACGACGTGGTGACGTTTGGGCGGAAGCTACTACGAAGGAAATTTTTCGGCGCGTATCCGTTATCCATCGACGCGAGCGGCGAAGAGGCGGGGTTGCGGGCGATGACGCCGGGCGATCTGGAGGCGCTTTGGAAAAAATGTTTCGTCGCCGGCAACGTGGTGCTGGCGGTGGCGGGTGACTTTGACCGCAAGAAACTGCTGCCGAAGTTGAGGGCGTTTTTGACGAAAGTACCGAAGGGGAAACTGGCGGCCCCGACGGCGCGTTTCGAGCGGCCGGCGGAGGTCGGCGATTTTATCGAGAAGCAGCCGCGCGAGCAGGCGGTGGTGTTTCAAGCCTTCCCGGGGCCGGGCGTAAAAGCGGCGGATTATTACGTGAGCGAAGTGGCCGATGAACTTTTCAGCGGCATGTCGTCGCGATTGTTCGAGCGCGTGCGCGAGGAGAAGGGGCTGGCGTATTTTGTTCGGTCGACGCGGGTCGTCGGTCTGGACGCCGGGATGTTTACCTTTTTTGCCGGGACGAGTCCACAGCGTTATGAGGAAGTGCTCACGGAGATCGATGCGGAGATCGCGCGCGTGAAGGCGGGCGATCTGACGCCGGAGGAAGTGCGGCGTTGTCAGACGCGCTTGAAGGCGGCGCGTCGCATGGGGCTGCAGACGAATGCGTCGCGTGCGATGCAGGCGGGGCTCAATGCGCTCTACGGCCAGCCGGTGAACGACTGGAAAAATTACGACGGCTACATCGACGCGGTGACGATCGAGAAACTCCGGGATTTTGCGCGGACGTATTTTAAGAAGGAGCTGAGGACGCAGCTCGTGGTGAAGGCGTGAGGGCCTGCTGATAGCCGCGTCATTTAAGACGCGGATTCTTAGTCGACCGCGCCCGAAGTGGCGCGGCTACGGGTGAGGATGCGCGACGGGCTGGATCGCGGGTCCCTCGGTCAGGTCAGCATGCCGGCGACGCAGGCGGTCAGGAAGCAGGCGAGGGAGCCGCCGAGGAGCGCGCGCCAGCCGAGGCGGGCGAGTTCGGGGCGTTTTTCCGGGGCGATCGCGCCGATGCCGCCAATCTGGATGCCGATCGAAACGATGTTGGAGAATCCACAAAGCGCATACGTGAGGATGATGCGGGTGCGCTCGTCGGTCAGCGCGCCGGACGCCTGAAGTTTGTTCATCGAGAAGTAGGCGATGAATTCGTTGAGCACGGTTTTTTCGCCGAGGAGTTGTCCAGCGGTCATGAGGTTGCCGGAATCGATGCCCATGAGCCATGCGAGCGGGGCGCCGAGCAGGCCGAAGAGGAGCTGGAGCGAGAGGCTGTCGTAGCGGCCGCCGGAGGCGCTGGCGATGTAGGCGTTGAGGCCGGTCCACTCGCCGAGGAGTCCGCCGAGGAGCCAGTTCACCATCGCGACGAGGGCGGTGAAAACGATGAGCATGCCGCCGACGTTGACGGCGAGTTTGAGGCCGTCAGTCGTTCCGAGGCAGATCGCGTCGAGGATGTTTTCGCCCGGGCGCTCGGCGCTCATGCGGAGTTCGCGGTCAACCTCTTCTTCCTGCGGCATCAGGATTTTGGCGACAACGAGCGCGGCGGGGGCGGAGAGGACGGAGGCGGTGAGCAGGTGCGTGGCCCAGCGGACGCGTTCGACGGGATCGTTGCCGCCGAGGAGCGTGATGTAGACTGCCATGACTCCGCCGGCGATGGTGGCCATACCTCCGACCATGACGGCGAGGAGCTCGGACCGTGTCATGGTTTTCAAATACGGTTTGATGAGGAGCGGCGCCTCGGTCTGGCCGACGAAGATGTTGCCCGAGGCATTCAGCGTTTCGGCGCCGGAGAGTTTCATGGTGCGCGACATGATCCAGGCGAAGCCCATGACGACGAGTTGGAGGATGCCGAGGCGGTAGAGCAGGGAAGTGAGGGCGGCGAAAAAGATGATGGTGGGCAGGACGCTCACGACGAAGACCGGGCCGCCGGCGGTGAAGGGAAGTTCGGGAATGTTGCCGCCGGCGATGCCGTTGAACCAACCGAAGAGGAGGCGCGTGCCCTCGTTGGTGAAGCCGATGATCTGGTTAAAACCCCAGCCGACGGCTTCGAAGAGTTTTCTTACCGGCGCGACGTGCAGGACGAGCAGGCCGAAGATGAGCTGAAGCGACATGCCGACGCCGACGAGTTTCCAGTCGATTTTGCGGCGGTTGGTGCTGAAGAGCGCGGCGATGGCGAGGAACGCGGTGAGGCCGAGGAGGCCACGAGAAATTTGTGTGAGCTGTTCCATAAGCGTGGAGATTGGAAAGCGGGATGTGTGCCGGGAGGCTTGCGAGGCTGCGGGTGGGCGGCGAGAACCAAGGCATGACTGTCGAAGAACGACTCGCACGGCATCTCTCGAAAACGCCGGACACGGCCCAGGCCAACTGGGTCGCCGCCAACGCCACCGTGGTGGGCGATGTGACGCTCGGGCCGCGCTCGAGTGTGTTTTATGGCGCGGTGCTGCGCGGAGACATCGCGCGCATCGTGGTGGGCGAAGGCTCGAATATTCAGGACAACTGCATCGTCCATCTCGCTGACGACGCGGATGCGATCATCGGCGACTGGTGCACCATCGGGCACGGCGCGATTATTCACGCATGCAAGATCGGCAATGAGTGCCTGATCGGCATGGGCGCGACGGTGCTGGATGGCGCGGTGATCGGCGACCATTGCATTGTCGGCGCGGGTGCCGTGGTGACGCCGCGCACGGTGATTCCGCCGGGTTCGGTGGTGCTCGGTTCGCCGGCCAAAGTGGCGCGGACACTCAATGCGGAGCAGCAGAGCGCCCTCAAAGGGTGGGCGACGAAATACCTGGCGGTTTCCGCGGCGCATGCGGCGCGGGAGAAGGCGGCTGGCGCGGGTGGGTAGGCGAGGCCGCGAGCGAAGGCAGTCGGAGTCGGAGGGTAACCGCTAATGGATTTCGCCAATGGGCGAAATCTTGGAGTGCGGCTCCGGCTGATCGCCTGCGCGGTTGGGCGGAG
>CAMLSH010000118.1 GCA_946482625.1 uncultured Opitutaceae bacterium | reverse complement strand
GCGATCTCGCCGGATAAACACATGCGCCCCAAAAACGTCGCCGCGAGGCTGTAGCTCAGGCGCGCTTGCGAATCGCCCGCGTGCAGGACCGCCCAGATCTGCGACTGCCGCGGGAGCAACAACCGGTGTAGATTCGCCGCGATGATCGGGATCTCGGCCAGTTCGTGCGCATCCGAAAACGACGACATCGCCGTGCGTGCCAGCATCGACGGCTCCAGCCGGTGTCCGCCCGACGCACAGTTCTCGATCACCAGCTGCGGCAGCCGTTCGCGGATTTTCTCAAAGAACCGGTAGGTCCCCAGTACCTGCTGCCGCAAACCTTCGCCCAGCCCATCCGAATGCTCCGCACCCAGTCCGAGCGTTTCGTTGTAATCGACCTTCAGATACCCGAAGCCGCCGCGCTCCAGCAGATCGATCACCTTTTCCGTGAGATAGGCGACAGCCTCCGGATTGTTCAAATCCCAGAAGCGCCGCTCGCGCACCGTGACCGGCCGCCCATCGCGCTGCAGCAGCAGATCGCCCAGTGAAAACGCCGTGGACTGCGAGCCCACCGTCTCCATCTCGAACCAGAGCCCAGGGATCAATCCACGCTCACGAATCGCCGCCGCGGTCGCCTCGATGCCCTGCGGGAAAAGTTTTTTGCTCGGCACCCAATCACCATGCCCGCTGCTCCAATCGCTGCTGTCCGACTTGTACCAGCCCGCGTCGATCACGAGATAACGCACCTCCGAGCCCTTGAGCCGGTCCGCAATCGCCACGACCTTGTCGTGCTGCGGATCGCCCCACGTCGTACACCACTCGTTGAATATGATCGGCAGATCCTGCTCCACAGCCGGCTGTGTTTCGACCGCGCGCGTTTGCATCGCCGTCAGCCGGTCGCACAACTCGTCCAGATTCCCCGCCACGCAGGAAAGTGTCGCCGTCGGCGTCACCAGCGATTCGCCCGGCTTCACCGTTTTTATCCAGTGACCGAACTCGCGATCGGCGAGCCCGCCCGAGATCGCGACTTCGTCATGCTGGCGAAAAACCTCCAGCTGCCACGACCCCGCCCACGCGAGCTGCGCTCCCCAGAACACGCCGGCCTCGGTGTCCTCGATCGCCACAAAAGGAAACCACCGCCGCACGGGCATCGTCCCGACCTGCCCGAAGCGTTCGCTGAACGCACCTGCGCCGCTCCACGAGCGTTCCAGGTGAAGCTCCTCCAGCGTCCGCGTTTCAAGCCGTCCCTCGGCGCTCCAGCCCGAGCGAAACCGATGCACCCGCAACCGGCCGGACGCGTCGTCCGCCGCAAACGGTGTGAGCCCTCCGAGTGAAAAACTACTCAACATCTCCAGCGTCACCGGCGCCGCCGATCCGTTGATGAAGGTCGTCGTCACCTCGCACGCCGTCCCTCCCACGCGCCAGCTCAGCCGATGTTCTGCGCGGCAGCCCGCCCCATTCGCCAGGGTCGTCACGACGGTGGTTGATTCTCCACTACGCTCCACCGTCTGACCGGAAAAGCGAAACGCCGCCACCGTCCCCGACTCGCGCAGCGTGTGCCCCTGCGCAAACGCACCGGGATACTGGTCGCCGACGAGCTTGAGTTGCACGAGCGAATCGAGCGCCGACGCCGGCCATGGATCGTTGCCGGGAATCGCATCGATGAAGGGAAGTCCTCGTAACGTCGTCCGCCGCTTTGCCACATCGCCCAACCGCGCCGTCGGAAGCATCTGCAGTCCCACCCGGCCGCTCGTTTCGTCGTGGAGGTAGCGAACGGCGATGTCGCCGACCGCGTGTTGCGAGAGGAGTTTCATGTCGTCGGGGTCTGGTTCAGCTCGAAATAGTCGAAGTCCGCCACGGCCCGGGTCGCATTGATATCGTGCGCCGCGAGGCCGATCAGCGGTCCGGTGAAATGCAGGTATTGGCCGTAGTCATCCGAAAGCTTGCTGGAATCCAGCTTCGGGCCGACCGGCTGCCACACATGCCCGTCGCGCGACGCGGAGAACTGCAACGTCGCATGATCGATATCCGCGCGCAGAAAGATCTGCGGCCAGTCCGCGACCGAGATTTCGCTCTCCGCGAGTTCGTCGTAGTGGCTATCGTCGGTGAGTACGATGCCGAGCACTTTTCCACGCACCTCGTTGTGCGTCACCCGCAGATAAAAATGCGTGCGCGTATCATACCAGCACATCAAGCCCGCCATCTGGGTAAAGCGTGTCGGCGCAAACTCCAACCGCGTCTCCGCATGCGCGCGAAACGACTGCAGCCGCTTCGCGACGAAACTCTGCTCGAAAAGAGAGTGCAGCGATTCCCGCCCACGCAGTCGCAGCCAGCCCGGACGCTCTTTCAACGAGAGCCACGACTCGTCTCCCGGCACGCGCAAGGTCTGCCAGTTCGCGCCGAGCACCGGTACATCGAACTCTTCACGCCTCGCTGGCTCGGGCCAGGGATGAGCGCTCAATCCCGCGGGCAACGGTGGTTCGACCAGCGGTTTCGTCGAGCCGTGCGCGAGCCGCAGCCAACCGTCTTCGCTCCAGACCACGCGTTGCAAACACGTTTCCCGCCCGAGCATGCAGCGTCTTTCCGGCGCGAGGGGACGCGACGCCAGATGCACCAGCCACCACTCGCCCGCCGGCGTCTGCACGACTTCACCGTGCCCCGCTTTCTGAAGCGGCCAGCTGAGATCGTCGCGCGTCGTCACCACCGATGCCTGCGGATCGAGTTCGTAAGGTCCTTCGATCTTCCGGGCCCGCGCCATCGAGATGCCGTGATTCCAACCCGTGCCGCCCTCCGCGAGCATCAGATAATACCAGCTGTCGCGCTTGTAGAGATTCGGCCCCTCCGTGAGCACGGGCTTCTGAAGGATCGGCTTCGCCTCGCCTATCAGCCGCTGCCCGACCGGGTCGTACTCCTGCACCACGATCCCGGCGAAACGGTGCCGTCCTTTCCGGAAATCCCACTGCATATTCAAAATCCACTTACGGCCGTCCTCGTCGTGAAACAGCGACGGATCGAACCCGATCGAGTTCACGTGCACCGGCTCCGACCAAGGCCCGTCGATCGCCGGCGCCGTCAGCAGCAACACATGCGCGTCTTTGAACGGCCGGCCCATGCCCACCGTTTTCAGCAGCGCCACCACGAGCCAGAATTTCCCATCCGCATAACTCAACGAGGGCGCCCACAAGCCCGCCGAATCCGCGACGCCCCGCAGATCGAGTTGAGAACGCCGCGTGAGCGCGTGCCCGATCTGCCGCCAGTTCACCAGATCGCGCGAGTGATGCAGCGCCACGCCGGGAAACCACTCGAACGTGCTCGTCGCGAGATAGTAGTCATCGCCAACGCGGCAGATGGACGGGTCGGGGTGAAATCCAGGCAGGATGGGATTACGAAAGGTCGTGCTCATGAGTGGGGAAAATTTCCGGTGCGAATACACGATGACGCGGGCAGACGGGCATCATTCGGGGTCATGGGTGCGGTCGAGAGTGAAAAGGGGATGAGGAGACTAACACGAGAGTCCGCCAAAGCTAACCGTCGACCCGGCGGATAACACTCCGCAGATGCTTACTCTGGAAACTTGGGCGATCACATCGCCATTCACAGGACCGCGAGACGCCCACGCGAGGCCGCGTCACGTTTACAGTGAAACGCCCGGGAGATTTGCCGAGCGGCGCTCCGCGCCTTTGCTCCCTGCGGTCCTGCGATCGACGAGTTACGGTCCCACACCTATCGCATCGCCAATCGCAGAACGACGCGCGGAGAAAAACGCCCGCCGTCTCGTTTCCACCGTCGTCCACCCGCACGAAAACACTTTGATCTCCGCATGAGCTCCCCGCCGCTTCGCACCGCCGTTTTTTGTCACGACACCTGGCACCCCGCCGGGCTGATCCGGCAAGGACTCACTCCGCTGGCGCGCGACGACTTTCGCTTCGAGTGGCTCGACACGCCGACGGCGTGGACCAGCGCGCGCCTGACAGACTGGGATTTCATTGTGCTCGCCAAAGGCAACACGACGGCGGCGAACGACCAGAGTCCGTGGCTCACGCCCGAAATCGAAGACGCCCTTCTGGAGCACGTCCGTGCCGGCAAAGGGATACTCATCGTCCACGCGGGCACTTGCTATCGAAACAACGCGCGGCTCCGCGCGCTCACCGGCGGGGCCTTTCTCCAACACCCTCCGCCCTGCCCCGTCACGCTCGAGCCGCAAACCGGACACCCCGTGACCGCGGGCGTGCATGCGACCACAGTTCACGACGAACACTACGAGATGGTCCTCGACGATCCGCAGGCCGCCGTGTTTCTGCGCACCCGTTCGCAACACGGCGTGCAACCCGCCGGCTGGACACGCCAGGAAAACGGCCGTGTCTGCGTGCTCACCCCCGGACACACGCAAGCGGCGTGGGAAGATCCGCAGTTCCAAAAACTGCTCGATAACGGCCTGCGTTGGGCCGCCGGGAAAAACGGCTGATTCCCGCTCCCTTTCCTCCCCCCCCTTTTCGCAGCGATCTATTGCACCGAGTCGCTGTCGTTGCCGGACGTCGCGGAAAACAACCAGCCATTCCCTCGTCTGCGGCTCCGACAGGGAGGGACAACGTCGGTCGCATGCACAAAAAAATCCGCACCCATCGCTGGATGCGGATTTCAAATACAAACGCCGCGCTCGGAGGCGCAGGCGGGATCACACTCAGGCGAAGAGCTCGTCGGCTTTGAAGAAGCGCGCGATCTCGATCTTGCCGTTTTCCTCGCTGTCGGAGGCGTGTGCGATGTTGACCATCATGTCCGTGCCGAAATCGCCGCGGATCGTGCCCTTGGCGGCCTTGCGGGAATCGGTCGGCCCGAGAAGGTCGCGGACCTTGGCGACGATGTTGTCACCTTGGAGAGCGGCGACAATCACCGGATGAGAAGCCATGAACTTCTCGATGTCGGGATAGAACGGCTTGTCGGCGACGTGCGAATAGTGATCGCGGAGAAGCGCGGGCGTGAGGCGGATCATTTTGCATCCGATGACGGAGAAGCCGGCTTTTTCGAAGCGATCCATGACCGCTCCGACGTGTTTCTTCTGCACGCAATCGGGCTTAAAGATGATGAGGGTTTTCTGCATAAACCCGCAGACCATAGGATTCGATGAGTGCATGGGAAGCCTGTTTTCTGCCGTAACCGGGAAGCGGGGACGGATGCGGGACGTGCTGGATTTCGCCGCGCGTCGCCTACACGCGCTTTATCCTCACTCATCCGTCCCGCCTGCGAGCAGCCGCAAAAACTCCGCCTCATCGATCACCGCGACACCGAGCGACTTCGCCTTCTCCAACTTCGAGCCCGCCTCTTCGCCCGCGAGTAGGTAATGCGTTTTCTTGCTCACGGAGCCGCTGACCTTGCCGCCCGCCGCTTCGATTTTCGCCGCCGCTTCATCGCGCGTCAGCGTCGGCAGCGTGCCGGTGAGCACGAACGTTTTTCCCGCAATCGCGCCCGCCGATGCGTTCGCGACCGGCGGTGTCGGGTGAAGTCCCGCGTGTTGCAGCTCCGCGATCAACGCCCGATTCATCGGCACGTTGAACCACGCACGCACCGCATCGGCGGTCTTTTCGCCAAAGCCGTCGATCTTGATGATGTCGTCGAGCGGCGCGACCGAGAGCGCATCGAGCGAACGGAAACGCCGCGCCAGATCCTTCGCCGTCGCCGCGCCCACCTGTGGAATGCCGAGCCCGTGGATCACGCGCCACAAATCCGCCGTGCGCCGCGCGTCGATCGCTTTGATCAAATTCCCCGCCCAGATCTCGCCAGACTTCTTGAGCGGCAGCAGCTGCTCTTTCTTCAAATCGAAGATGTCTGCGACGTTTTTGATGAGCCCCTGCTTGAGCAACAGATCGACAATCTCCTCGCCCAGCCCGTCGATATCCACGCACGCCTTCGACGTGAAATGTTCGATACGGCGCTTCACCTTTTCCGGGCACTCCGGATTCGGACAACGCCACACGACTTCACCTTCGGCCCGCACCACTGGCGTACCGCAAACCGGGCAACTCGTGGGAAACACGTACGGCTCGCACGTCGGCGGACGTTTCTCGACGAGCACCTGCACCACCGCGGGGATAATTTCACCCGCCTTCTCTACGAGCACGCTATCGCCCACGCGCACATCCTTGCGCGCGATCTCGTCGGCGTTGTGAAGCGTCGCACGTTTCACTGTCGTGCCCGCGAGCAACACCGGCTCCAGCTCCGCCACCGGCGTGAGCGCGCCCGTGCGGCCAACTTGGATCGTGATCGCCTTCACGCGCGTCTCGGCGCGATCCGGTGCGAACTTGTACGCGCACGCCCAGCGTGGCGAAAGTTTCCGCGCCTCCTGCGCGCGGCCCTGCGCGTCCGTGCCACGGAAACCGACCACGCGTTGTTTGGCGAACGCGTCCAGTTTCACCACCGCGCCGTCGGTCGCGTAGACGAACGACCGGCGCAGCGTATCCAGCTCATGAATAGCCGCGATGACCGCTTCGATGCCGGAAACGCTCCAGAACTTCTCCACCACCGGCAGTCCCCACGCGCGCAGTTTCTCCTGAAACGCCGTCTGCGAATCGATGCCGAGCGCCACAGGCTCCGGCTCGCACGCGCCGAGGCCGTAGAGCACGATCTCCAGCCGGCGCGACTTCACCAGATTCCGGTCGAGCTGCTTGAGCGTTCCCGCTGCGAGATTACGTGGATTCGCATACGGCGCTTCGCCGGCTTCTTCCTGGAGCTGGTTGATGCGGCGAAACTCTTCGTCGCGCAGATAAATCTCCCCGCGGATCTCGATCAGATCCGGCAACGCGCCCGCCAGAAGATCGGCGGCCGGCGTGAGTTTTTCAGGCAGACCGCGCAGCGTGCGCACGTTGACCGTGACGTCGTCGCCTTCCTCGCCGTCGCCACGCGTAACCGCCCGCGTGAGTTTTCCTTTTTCGTAGGTCAGGCTGACGGCCACGCCGTCGATCTTCGGCTCGACCGTGTACGCGAGTTCCTCGGTGCCGAAGGCCTTGACCAGCCGCGCATGGAATTCCCGCAGTTCGCCTTCGTCGTAGGTGTTATCGAGCGTGGTCATCGCCTGGCGATGTTTCACGCGGTTGAAACCCTCCGCGCGGTCGTCGCCGATCGTCTCCGTCGGCGACACGCCGCCGGCCACCTGTGCAGACGCGGGGAATTTTCTCTCAAGATCCGCCAGCTCGCGCTTCAACCGGTCATAGTCGAAATCGGTGATCTCCGGCTTGGCACGCCGGTAGTAAAGCTCGTCGTGATGGCTGATCTCGGATCGCAACGCGATGATGCGGACCTGGGCTTCGGCGGGTGACATGGCAGAGAGTGGACTCGTGACTTTGCGAGAAAGAGCAACCTATCAGGCGCGCGTGAACAACCCGCTTTCCAACCAGCGTCGCAGGCCGTGCCAGCGGGTGTAGATCGTCACCGCCGCCAGCGCGCCCAGCGTATCCGCCAACCAATCGCCCACCTCCACGCCGCGCCCCGGAGTGAAGCTCTGATGAAACTCGTCTGTAAGCCCGTAGATCGACGCGATCGCGACCGCGGACCACACGCCCAACGGCTTCAACCGCGCCAACGCCGGCACCCGGACCAGCAACACGCCCAGCCAGCCGTACACGACGAAATGGGCGACCTTGTCGATGCCACCCACATCGGGCCCGGCGACTTTGCTCTGCGACGACGCGAAAAACACCGACGCCATCAGCAGCACCGGCCAGATCATCGCGCGATACGAAGCCGCGCCCGTTTGGTCAGGAGTCGTGAAGGAAGGTTGAGTCACGCGCGCAAAAGTGGAGCCGCCGAAACAGGCCGCAAGCCGCTTCGCGCTTCGAATAAACGCTCCGTCGTAGCCGCGTTGGAGCGCAGCGACAACGTGGCGGTTCGCCTCATGTCGGCGACGCCTCCCGGCCACGCTTTCGCTTCCAGCTCAAGCGCGGCTACACGAACCGCGCTCTCCAGAAAGCGCCCCCACCCCGCTCACAGATTCTTCGGAGGCGGATTCCCATCCGCGAATTTCATCTGGATGCTGCCGTCTTCCACCGGCCAGAGCATGCACAGACGCCCCTTGTGCCGGAAATAGCGCGCATCCTTGGCGGCCGCTTCGCTCTTGGTCTGCTTGAGAAATTCCGCCTCGGCAGGCGTCAGGGGAGCGTCGTCTTCAAGCGGATCGAACTTGTTCAGAAATTCGAGCATCTCGGCAGCGAGTTCTTTTTCGGAAGGCATGGTTAAAGGGTATGCTGCACGCGTGGGCGGAGGGGAAGTCCGTGGATTTCTAATTTTATTCCAGCAGAGGACAATTTGTCCGACCGGAGAGAGTGCGGCGGGCTTATTTGAGGATGCGATTGCCGTAGCCGGCCAGGTCCTAACTCTAATCGAATGGTGCTCATGCTTTCCGGCACGTGTTGCTGGATTGTTATCGGCTAACCGCCCCAGAGGTAAGCGGGGCTTTGAGGGGATCGTTCAGCTCTTCATATTCGGCGCAATAAAGTTGGTTTCGGACTAGGATGTCCAACGTGTGCTCCAGCGAGGAGAGCCCCCTGTATTTGTAGAGGAGCATTAGCCTAGCGTAGAGCCTCCTAGTGTGGCGCTCCCCAGAGCGTTCCCGCCGGATAAAAGACTCAAAAGCGTTGAGGCTTCGGAGCGCGGGTAATAGTCGCGGTTCAGTGAGCGAAAGGCGGCATAAATTGACAGAAGCGCGCCCCTGAAGTCCGCGTGATTACAGGTGATGAAATCGGCGATGGTGAATGCGTACTCCTTTTTAACCATCTCCACGAACTCATGGAGGGGGGGCGCTGAGGTCGCCCGGTGAAAGCTGGTGGCTTGAGACGTTTCGAATTTTGTTCAGCTTGGCGCACGCCGTGAAGACCCAATCGACGGCCTCGATTTCGTTCAGAGCCACCGCCATTGGAGATAGTGGTCGAAAGTAAAACGGTTCAGTTTTTTTGGGCGAGCTAGGTGCGCGTTTACATACGCAACCAGTTGCTCTTCGACTAAAAGATGTCCGATCAATATCAAGGACCGGATATCTCGGTCCTTGAACGTGAGATGATCTGCGAAGTAGGCGAACGTCTCGAGGATGTCGCGCTGGACGCGGGCGGAAAATTCCTCTGGAGAGACGGGCTTGATTCTGGCCGATA
>CAMLSH010000117.1 GCA_946482625.1 uncultured Opitutaceae bacterium | reverse complement strand
CGTCAGCTCGCGCAGCGCACGGCGCGGTTGAAATTGCTCCAGCAGCTCCACGAGAAGTGGGAAGGTTTTGGCGAAGGCGCGAAGGCGATTCTTCAAGGGCGCTTCGACGTGACACTCGGTGGCGAGCGTCCGTCGCCCATCACGAAGGGGCTCGAAGTAAAGCCGGAGTTTGGCAAGGCGCTTGAGGCGCTGCTGGGCTCGGCGGTGGAGGCGATCACGGTCGCGGATTTGCCGACCGCGCAGAAGATTTTGGGTCAGCTGGAGAGCGAGCAGGTCGGCAGTGTGTGTCTGCAGATTGAGGCGATGGGCGAGAGGCGCGAGGCGATGGGCGTGGAGCTGCCGGCAGGCCTGATGCCGGCGGGATCTATCGTAAACGCGCTCGAAGCGGGCATGCATCCGGCGGCGAGTTTGTTGTCGGCGTGCTACATCGCGGATGACCTGAACGCGTTCCTCGAATACTGGAAGGCGAACCCAGCGTTTTCGTTCCTCGCGGTGGCGACGCGCAAAGGTGAAATCGTGGACCGGCGTGGGTTGGTGTTTGGCGGTTTTTCGAAGAAGCCGGCGAACAGCATCGTGCAGCGCGAGATCGATTTGCGCGAAACGGGCAAGGCGCTCGTCGACGACCAGAAGCAGCACGACGACCAGAAGGCGTTGATCGATGGCATCAGTGTGCGCCTGGCGGAGGCGGAAGCGACGCTCGAAGCGAAGCGCGAAGAAGTGCTGACGGCGACGCAGGAAGTCGCGGCGGTGCAGGCGGAGCAGCGGAATGCGCAGCGTTCGCTGGAAGAAATTTCAAACCGGCTGAAGCGCATGGAGTCGGAAGTGGCGTCGGTGGAGAACGCGCGACATGAGGCGCATGCTCGCTGGGAAAAAGCGCAGACGCAGCTGGCTGAGGCGGAGTCGACCGTCGCACAGGGGCGCGAGCGCATCCAGCAGTTGGAGACGCGAATCGTCGAGGTGCGCACCGATCGCGACGTGAAGCGCGACACGCTCGGCCAGGCGCGTCTGGAGCTCGCGGAGCGGCGTCAGAAGGTCGAAGTGCTCGACCGGGGAATCGCCGACATGGAGCGGCGCCGTGCGCAGTTGAGCGAGTTGCTCGTACAGCGTCAGCAGGAGATCGAAGTCTGGACCGAGCAGGTCGGCGAACTCGAGCGCGAGGCCGATGCGAAGAAAGCGCGGTCGGCGCAGCTCGCGGAATCGCTCGTGGTGGCGCAGCAGCAGGTGGAGCAGATCCGCATGGAACTGGCGGATGTGGAGCGCGAGATCGGCGGTGTGGAGAACACGCAGGATTCGTTGCGAAACGAGGCGGAGTCGTCGCAGAGCGAGTTTTCGCGTTGCGAAATCAAGCTCGCGGAGAGCCGCGCGCGTGCGGAGTTCTTGAAGGAGGAAGTGTCGCGCGAGTTTCAGACGGACATCGCTGCGCTCGATTGGAAGGTGCTGATGTGGCGTTCGGAGGACGATCCGCCGGATCTGAAGTCGCTCGATCTCGATGATGACGAAGATGAGGCCGAGGTTGGAAGCCAGAGGCCAGAAGCCAGAGGCCAGAAGACGGAAGAGAATGGCCAGAAGCCAGAGGCCAGCCAGGAGCAGGCGACGGAGGCGGCGCCGGTTGCACAGCCTGCTGAAGGCGAAGCGGCGGCTTCGGTTGACGGCGAAACAGCAACGGCGGCGTCTGCTGCCGCTGAAGCCGCGCCGGTGAAGCGTCGTCGCAAGCCGAAGCAGAAAGGTGAGCCGACGGAGGACGATCTGGCGGCGCTCGAAAAGACGAATTGGGATCAAGTTCGTGCGGATGTTGAAGCGATCCGCCAACGCATCGCCGGTATGGGCGCGGTGAATCTCGTGGCGATCGAGGAGTACGCGGAGCTGAAGCAGCGCTACGACTTCCTCAAGGCGCAGAACGACGATCTCACGACGTCGAAGGCAGAGTTGTTGAAGGCAATCGACGAGATTAACGAGACATCGCAGAAGCAGTTCGCGATCACGTTTGAGCAGATCAGAAAGAACTTTGAATACACGTTCACGACGCTATTTGGCGGCGGTCGTGCGGGGTTGGAATTGGTTGCGACGGACGATCCGCTGGAGAGCGGCATCGAGATCACTGCGCAACCTCCGGGCACGAAGTTGAAGAGCATCACGCTGCTGTCGGGCGGGCAGAAAACGCTCACGGCGGTCGGTCTGTTGTTCGCGCTCTACATGGTGAAGCCGTCGCCGTTCTGTTTGCTGGACGAACTCGACGCGCCGCTCGACGAATCGAACATCGGGCGTTTCACGGACCTGTTGAAGAAGTTCGTTCACGAGAGCCAGTTCATCATTATCACGCACAACAAGCGCACGGTTGCGGCGGCCAGCGCGATCTACGGTGTGACGATGGAGGAGCGCGGCGTGTCGAAGACAGTTTCGATGCGGTTCAATCAGGACAAGGGAGAGCCTGAAGCGCAGCAGATGAATATCGCGGAAGCGGTGCGCGGTGCGAAGGGTCGCGCGTCCAAAGCGTCGGCGGACGAACGGGCGGCTGAGTCGGCATTGATCGCGGCAGCGCCGGTCGCGGCGGTCGCCGATGCGCCTGCAGCCGCGGCGGTGGAAAACGTCGGAGAAGAAGCGGCTTCGGAGTCGTGAGGCCGCTCAAGCGCGACGCGTTAGTCCGGGATGCGCGCGCCAAAGTGACGTGGGGTGAGTCGCACGAGGCGGTTTTCCGTTATCTCCAGGCGCATGGGCTTGGAGATAAGGAGGCGGAGGACGTGCTTGCGGAGCTGTTCGGAGAACGCGCTGCGCAGATCCGCGGCGACGGTTTTAAGCGGCTGGCGATGGGGACGGTGTTTTTGTTGTGCGCGGCGGCGGGGTATTTCCTGCACCGCGAGGGGGCGATTTCGCACAGGCCGTTTTCCGCGACGCTGGTCTTGGGCGCGTGGGGTGTCTGGAAGTTCGCTCATGGGTTTTGGACCGTGCTGGGTGCGCGGAAGCAGGGCGGGGAAATTTCTAATCTGACGGACGATTGAATAGGGCCGGGCGGCCGCTCGAAAGCCGTCGGAACTTTGGAGGTAAGGAGGGGGCGCAAAATTGCGGTCTTGGGGGCGTTGCGAGAACGTTGCGGCCCGCCCCTTGACACGTCTTGGCGGCGTGGCTACGAACGCGTCCCGATATGGAGGCCGTACTCGATCAACCGGTGCTGGTCCTAAATCGCCTCTGGCAGGCGGTTAATGTGATCGGCGCCAAACGGGCCTTCGCGCTACTCGCGCGAGGACACGCCCACGTCGTCCATCACCACGAAGATGATTTCCGGGTGTTCTCCATGATGGACTGGATCGATTTCTCGCGGATCAATCCGCCGGTCGAGATCCTCGACATGGTGCACACGCCGAACCGGTTGATCCGCATGCCGCGCGTGATCCTGCTGTCGTTTTTCGACAAGCTGCCGTGCAAGGAGCTGAAGCTGACGCGCAACAACGTGTTCGAGCGCGACAAGAACCAGTGCCAGTATTGCTCGAAGACTTTTCCGCGCGAAGAGCTCAATCTCGATCACGTGATTCCGCGGCATTACGGCGGCAAGACGACGTGGGAGAACATCGTGTGCTCGTGCATCAAATGTAATTCGCGGAAGGCGAATCGTCTGCCGCACGAGGCGCACATGCGGCTTATCCGGAAACCGGTGAAGCCGAAGTGGCGGCCGGTGATCAGTCTGGTGTTGAACACGCAACACCGCGAGATGTGGAAGGATTTCCTCGATGTGGCGTATTGGAACGTCGAGCTGGAGGAGTGACCGAAACGGCGCGGGGCGCCGTTTCGGAATGACCAGTGACGAATGACGCAGTGACCAGTGGGAGGAGGCCGGAGGGCTCTGTCAGCGCGGGTGGTTGGGGGCCTTTGAGTAGAAAGCGGATGGTGTGGATCAACGCGCCGGGACGGCGCGTTCCACCTGGATTGTTCCGCCTGATTATTTGCGTGGAGCTTGGCGCAGGGCGACGAGGACCACGGCGGCGGCGAAGAGGGAGGAGCAAAGGCCGAGGGCTTTGAGATGCGGCGGACGCGGGGCTTTCAATACGAAGAAGGCGCCCAAGAGCAGGACGACAAGGGCGATGCGCAGGGACCAGAGCTGGCGGGACGTGGCGGGCATGGAGCGGAGGGTCATGCCAGCGGCAGGGTGATGCGCATGGTGGTGCCGTGGGGGCCGGTGTCCTGGAGGCTGATGTCGCCGTGGTGGCTGAGGAGGATGCGTTTCGCGATAGCCAGGCCCAAGCCGGTGCCGTCGGGGCGACCGGAGAGGAAGGAGTCGAAGATGCGGGTGCGGAATTCGTCGGGGATGCCGCGGCCTGTATCGGTTAAGTCGATATGCACGTAGCGGGCGGGGCCGTTTTCTTCGGCGTGGCAGCCGAGGGTGATTTGCCCGCCTTCGGGCATGGCTTGCGTGGAGTTGATGAGGAGATTCAGCAGCACCTGCTGGATCTGACCTTTGTGGACATCGACGACGAAAGACCGGGGCGGCGGATCGAAGCGGAGGTGGATTTTACCCTGCGCGAGTTTCAGGCGGATGAGGACGATGGTGTCTTCGATGATGTCGGTGACGGGCCAGCGGGAGTGCAGGCTCGATGGGGCTTTGGCGAAATGGAGGACGCGGCTGACGATGGCTTCGAGCTGGTCGAGTTTTTCGCCGATGACGCGGACGTCGGTGCGCCGCGGATCATTTTCGGGGAAATCCAGATTGAGATAACCGTAGAGCAGTTTGATTACCGTGAGGGGATTGCGGATCTCGTGGGCGATCTCGGCGGCGAGCAGGCCGAGCGTGGTGAGTTGCTCGTTTTTGCGGAGAGATTCTTCGCTTTGGAAAACCCGGGAGTAGAGGCGGGAGTTTTGCAGGGCGACGGCGCCGAGGCTGGCGAGGGCGGCGAGGAGGCGTTTTTCGTCGTTGTTGAAGCGGTGAACGTGGTCCGTGAATACGGCGAGGACGCCGAGGACTTCGTTCTCGTAGATCATCGGCGTGGCGAGGACGGAGCGGAGGGAGTCGTCGCGCGGGAGATCGATGAGGTCGAAGAACTCGGGGTTCTGGATGTTGGAGAAATCGACCTGCTTGCGCGTATGGATCGCGGCGGCGGCGAGGCTGGTTTCGATGGGGAACTCGACGGACGATGGCGCGGCGGAGCCGTTGCTGCTGAGGGAGGCGAGGCGGACGGCCTGGCGGGGCTCGTCGTAGAGATAGAGCGCGCAGGCGCGGCATTGGGTGACCTGGCGAGCGTCGCGGGTCACGGTGTCGAACAGCTCTTGTTGTTCCAGTTTGGATACGAGCGAGTGCCCGATGGTGATCAGCGTTTCTAGCTGGCGGGCCTTGCCGCGGAGCTGGCGGAGCTGCCAGAGGCGGGTCATGACGGCGGTGGCTTCCTGCGTGCAGAGAATGAGGAGCTGGAGATCGGCGTCGTTGAAACCGCCGGTGACGTCGCTATCGACGTTGATGACGCCGAGGATCTGGCCGTTTTCCTCCATCGGAACGGCCATTTCGGCGCAGATCTCGGGGCGGATGGCGATGTAGCGCGAATCGACGCTCACATCGGGGACGAGTTGCGCGCGGCCGTGAAAGGCGACCCAGCCGGTGATGCCTTGGCCGAGGCGGAGGGAGACGTCGTCGGTGTCGGCGGGGAGACCTTGGTGGACTTCGATCTCGAGTTTGCCGCTGTCGGGATTGAGGAGGGAAATGGAACCGCTGGAGGCGTGGAGCGCGGCGATGATTTCCGAGAGAATGTTGCGCAGCGCGAGGCGCGGATCTTCGGTGCGGCCGATGAGCGAGCTGATGCGATAGAGCGCGGGAAGCGTGCGCGGATCGAACGTGCCGGGCGCGCGTGAATTCGTGCTGGGCGGAGGATTGTCTTGAGCCGGCTGACTGCTGTGCACGACGGAACTTGTACGTAAACAAAACAGCTTATCGAGAAATTCTCCGCGGCGCGGGAAATAAAATCGCGGAGCGGGCGGGGCGTTTCGATGGGGCGAAGAGCTACGCCGTGTTCCGGGGGCTCATCGGAGCGCGTGGGGCGTGCGCTTCAACGGATTGAGCCCGGCGCCAGACCGCGTACGGGTGTGGTGGCTGGCGACGGTCCTTTCCGCGCGATCACTTACCGACGGCGACAGCGGCGCCGTTGTTGTGCGCGACGGCGGTCGGAGCGGCTTGCGTGATGATGGCGGTCAGCGCATCGCGCAGGGCGTGGAGGCGGCCGAGGTCTTCGGTGGCCTCGTGGTTGGCGCTTTCGATGTAGAAGGTGTCGATGGCGATGTTTCGCTCGGTGCCGATGCGGGCGAAGGTGATGTCGAAGCCGTGGTCGTAAATGGTCTTGGCGAGGCGGTAGAGCAGGCCGATCTGATCGTGCGCCTGGATCTCCACGATTGTGCGCTGCATGGAGAGCTCGTGGTAAACGTCGACCGTCGGGGGGAAGGAGCTTTGAAACGAGTCGGTGTTGTTGACCGCACCAGCGTAGCGAGTGCCCAGTTTTTTCGATTGAGCGACGATGTCTGGATAGAGGTCTTTGCTGCCGACGAGGGCTTCTTCGACGGTCTTGGCGAAGGTTTCCGTGGATACGTGGTTTTGCACGACGCCGCGGGCGGGTTCGACGACGTAGAAGGTGTCGATGGCGATGTGGTCGGTGCGGGAGATGACTTTGGCGCCGAGGATGCTGAGGCCGGCGACGCTGAAGGCGCCGGCGAGTTTATAGAAGAGGCCGGCGCGGTCCCACGTGACGACGTTGACGACGGTGAGGGAGCGGTTGAGGTCGTCTTTCCATTCGATCACGGGCTTGAGCGAACCGACGGAGTCGGCGGCGTTGATCGAGCGGAGGAGCTTGTTCACCATCTGGATGTGCAGGGCGATCTCGCTCGTATCCGTGTGGATGAAGTAGCGTTCCGGGAGCAGATTGAAATGCGCGGTGATTTCATCCGCGCCTATGCCCGGGATCTTTTTGGAGATCAGCTCTTGGTGCTTCATTTGGGTTCGTTCGGAATTTCGGGATTCGACGGCCTCCCCATGGATCAACCGTTCTAACGTGGCGCGATAGAGGCTGGTGTGCAGGGTGTCTTTATAGCCGTTCCACAGCCCTCCGGCCGTGCCGCGGGCATCGCAAAACGTGTGGACGTACAGATAGCGCAATTTATCGGCATCGTCTACCAGCTCAGCGAATGCAGCGGATGTTTTTGGATCATCAACATCTCGTCTCTGCCAAAACCGTGCCATGATGAGATGATTTTTAATGATGAAGGTGACAATTTCGGTGCTGGCTGGCTCGATACCGAGGCGCTGAAGGATCGGGATGGCGATGCGCACGCCGCTTTCCGCGTGGCCTTGGATGCCTTCGGCTTTGCCGATGTCGTGAAGCAGCAAAATCAAATAAAGCAGCGTGGGGTCAGGGGTTTCGTGGAGGACGTCGCGGTACTTGGCGGCGAGGGGCTCGGCCTGGCTGAAGACGCCGTCCAACTCGCGGATCGCGTGGAGCGTGTGGATGTCGGCGGTGTAACGGTGATAAAATTCATGCTGCACGAGGCAGGTGAGCTCGGCGAACTCCGGGATGAAACGGCCGAGCACGCCGAGCTCGTGCATGAGTTCGAGCGCGGGGAAAACGGCGCCGGCTTCGCTGAGGATCGCTCGGAAGCTGATGTTGGCGTCGGCGGAGTTTTGCGTGTGCCGCGTGATGAGCGGCAGCGACTCGCGGATGAGCGCCTGGAGAGCGAAGTCGGGTTTGATGTTGAGCTGTTGGCAGTGGCGGAAAACGCGGATCAGGCGCGCGGGATCTTCCTGAAAGACGTCGGGCTTTTCGGCGGTGAGTTCGCTGCCGCGTTGGAGGAAGCCGTCGATGCGTTTCGTTTTTTGATGACGGTATCCACGCAACACTTCGCGGAACGACACGCGGGAAACAGGCTCAAGCGAAAGCGAGAGCCGGTTTTCGAGGATGCGCGAAACGCGGTAGATGGTCTGGGCCGCGCGGTAGTAGTCGTGCATGAACTGCTCGACGCGGCCGAGGATGTCATGGTTGGTGTAACCGAGCCCGAGGGCGACGCGGGGCTGGGCCTCAAGGTTGAGCAGGTCGTTGGCTTTTTTGCTCTGGAAATGGAGTTCGTTGCGGACGCGGAGGAGAAACTCGTAGGAGCGGTGGAAGTCGCGGAATTCGTTTCGACGGAGATGGTTTTGCTCCACCAGCGCATCCATTTTCTTGATGCCGAGTTTCACGCGGGCCATCCAGAGGGCGTTCTGATAATCGCGGAGGCCGCCCACGCCGTTTTTGATGTCGGGCTCCTGCAGGAAGACGGTGTTGCCGTATTTGGCGCGACGGGCGTTTTGATCTTCCTGACGGGCGGTGATGTAGCCGCGCGGATCTTCGCCGCGGTAGAAACTTTCGTAGGCGGGGGCGAAGGATTCGTAGAGCGATTCGGAGCCGGCGATGAGGCGCGACTCGAGCAGCGCGGTTTTCGTCTGCATGTCCTTTCGCGCTTCCGTGAAAACGTCGTCCACGGTGCGGGTGGAGTGGCCGACTTTGATGCCGCAATCCCAGAGGATGTAGAGGATCTCGTTCACCAGGTGTTCCTGGAGCGGCTTCACCGCCGACAGCCGGGCCTTCGAGGGAAACAGGAACATGATGTCGATGTCGCTGAACGGGCTCAGCTCGGCGCGTCCGTAGCCGCCGAGTGCGAGCAGCGCGACGGCGCTCGGTGTGGAGCCGTGTTGGCGCGTCCAAGTGACCAGCGCGTAGTCGAAAAGATGCGCGAGCATCACATCGACCATGGCGGCGCGGGCGCGGGCGACGACGAGGCCGGATTCGCGAGCTTCGTGGCGCATGCGGATCATGGCGCTTTCGAGGCGGAGAAACGTTTTGCAGGCCGCGAGGCGTTCCGCGGTTGAGACCTCGCCGACGAAATTTAAACGCTCAAGGGCATGCTTTTGGATGCGGCCGCTCATTATTTTGGGATCGGCAGCTGAAGCGGAAATGGGCGGAGGCGCAAAGCGGGAAATCATTTCGCGACGCCGAATGCACCCAGCGTGCCACGGACTCGGGCGACGGCGGACTACGCGGACGTTGCGAGATATGGGAGGGAGTGGAGGGTTTTAACCACTTGCCTCGCTCGCGCGCGCCGGGTTGTTTTCGCGATTCCTATTCCGCACACGACCATGGCCGAAATCACCAAGAGCTACGAAGCCCGCGACGTTG
>CAMLSH010000116.1 GCA_946482625.1 uncultured Opitutaceae bacterium | reverse complement strand
GGTTTGAAAAGGGTCACATCGACATACCGCCGTCAACGGCAAAAACTTGGCCGGTAACGTAGCTAGTTTCGTCGCTGCAAAGAAAAGCGACGGCATTGGCGATATCCGCCGCCTCGCCGAAGCGTTGCATTGGGATCGTGGCCGCCGCGCCTTTTTGAACGTCCTCACTGAGCACGGCAGTCATGTCGGTCTTGATAAATCCGGGAGCAACCACGTTGGCGGTTACGTTTCGTTTAGCAAACTCACGGGCGATTGATTTGGTCATCGCGATCATGCCGCCCTTCGCCGCCGCGTAGTTGGCCTGACCGGCGTTGCCGATGATGCCGACTACCGACGCGATGTTCACGATGCGACCGTAACGCGCGCGGCACATCGGCCAGCCAATCGCCTTGGTCCAGTGAAACGCACTCGTGAGATTCGTCTGGATCACGGCATTCCAATCATCCTCGGACATGCGCGCGATAAGTCCGTCGCGCGTGATGCCGGCGTTGTTCACCAGGATATCGATCTTGCCGTACTCAGCCAGCAACGCCTCCGACGCCTTGTTGATCGCCGCGCCATCGGCGACATCGACCGGCACCGCCTTCGCTTTGCCGCCGGAAGCCACGATCGCCGCAGCGACCGCACCGCAGCTGTCTGGAGACTTGGATACGCAGATGACGTTGACGCCGTTCTTGGCGAGCAATTCAGCAATGGCTTTGCCGATGCCGCGTCCGGCGCCGGTGACGATGGCGGTACGATTATTGAATGTCATATCAGGAAGGAAAAATTCCAAACGCCAAAACTCCAAAAGCCAAATCAGTCAGCGGTCAGCCAACCCGGCGGTCGAAGTGTTGTCCCTGGGATTTATTTGGAGTTTGGGTTTTGGAACTTTGAGATTTCTGAGCCGCGAAGCGGCTCAGTACACGTCGCGCTGGTAACGTTTGTCCTTCTTCATCTGCTTCACGTACTCGACCGCCTGCTCGGTGGTCATGCCACCGTGCTGCACGATCACATCGTGGAGCGCGACATCGACGTCCTTCGCCATGCGCTTGGCGTCGCCGCAGACGAAGAAGTAGCCGCCGTTCTTGAGCCAGGCCCAGAGCTCGGCCCCGTTTTCGCGCATCTTGTCCTGCACATAAACCTTCGTGGACTGATCGCGGGACCAAGCCAGATCGAGCTTATGTACCTGGCCCTTGGCGACGTAATCGTTCCATTCGTCGTCGTAGAGAAAATCCGTCGCATGCTTCTGGTCGCCGAAAAACACCCAGTTGCGTCCCGTAGCACCCGACGCGATACGGTCTTGCACGAACGCGCGGAACGGCGCGATGCCCGTGCCCGGCCCGACCATGATGGCGTCCTTCGTGCCGTCCGCCGGAGGTCCGAAATGCGAATCCGACACGAACACCGGCACCTGCGGCGTGTTGAGCGCCACCCGGTCGGCCAGGAACGTCGAGCACACGCCCACGCGGTCGCGACCCGTCATATGATAGCGGACAACCGCGACCGTGAGATGAATCTCGGTGGGAAACGCGCGCGCCGACGAGGCGATCGAGTAAAGACGCGGCATCAGCTTGCGCAGGTGATCGACGAACTCCTGCGGCGTGAGCTTCGCGCTCGGGTACTCGTTGAGGAGATCGATGAATTCGCGCTCTTCCAGATAAACGGCGACGCGCTCCTTCGCCTCGGGCGCGAGCCACTCGGCGAGACGGGCCTTGTCGCCAGCGTCCGTCGCCTTCGCCGCGAGCGTTTCGAGAATCTTGCGCGTGGGCTTCGCGAGCGAGAGCCGGGTCATCAGTGCGTCGTGTAGCTTTATCGGCGTCGCGAGTTTCAACATCGCGGGCGAAACCGGTTCTTCACCGGTCGCGCCCAGACGCTCGATGATCTCCGCCACTTCCGTCGGCCGGTTCGTGGGGAAAACACCCAGCGAGTCGCCCGCTTTATATTTCAGATCGCTGCCGGCGAGACTGACCACGAAATGCCGGGTCTCCTTCGCCGAGCCGGGCTTGTTGAGCACGCGATTCTCGGTGAGCTTGGCCGGGAACGGATTGTCTTTATTAAAAGTAGAGGGTGCGGCGGGTGCGGACATAAAAGCTGCGTTCTGGGCCACGCCTCCGGCTCGCGCAAGACTTCATTTCAACGCGGCGCGCGAGCTTGCTTCACTCTGAAAATTTCCGCCAACTCGCCTGCCCATGAGCGATTCCGAGCCGATCCGTTTGCAAAAATTTCTAGCCGATGCCGGCATCTGCTCCCGACGCGCAGCTGAAGTGCTCATCAAGGAAGGCGAAGTCTGGGTAAATTCCGAAAAAGCCACGCTCGGCCAGAAGATCACCCCCGGCGTCGATAAGATCACCGTCAGCGGCAAAAACGTCCGCCCCGTCGCCCAGCCGAAGATCACGCTCGCGATGCACAAACCCCGCGGCCTCGTCTGCACCAACGACGATCCGTTTCACGCCGACACCATCTTCACCGTCCTCCCGCGCGTCTTCGCCAAATACCGTTTCTTTTGCGCCGGTCGTCTCGACAAAGAGAGCGAAGGCCTCGTCATCCTCACGACCGATGGCGATCTCGCAAACCGCCTCATGCACCCGAGCAACATCGTGGTGAAGCGCTACCTGGTTTCACTCGAGACTCCCTTCCCCTCCTCGCGCAAACCCGCGCTGCTCCGCGGTGTCACCATCGAGGGCGAGCACATGCAGGTTGAGAAGGCCACGCTCATCGCGCCCAACCGCGACGGCGCCTCCCTTCACCTCGACGTGCAGATGCACCACGGCAAAAAGCGCGAGATCCGCCACCTGTTCATGGCGCTCGGCTACAATGTGAAACGCCTCAAGCGCTACCAGATCGGCGCCTTCCCGTTGAAAGGAATTCCTTTGCGGGCCGTGAAGCCGCTTTCTAGCAAAGAAATCGCCCAACTTTTCAAAACGCCGCGCATCCCCGGCGCACCCGACAAAGCACCCGCAAAAAAATCCTCCCAACTTCATGAAGACTAATCCGCGTCTCCTTCTCGCATTCTTCAGCGCCGCCGCGTCTCTCGTTGCCGCGCCGCTCACCTCCTCCACCGCGGTCCACGCCCGCCCGGACACCTCCGCGCCCGCCATCGCCGTCATCAAAGCCGGCGAAGAGCCCGCCCCCGCCGTCGGCGTCGCCCTTGCGCTTCCTCCCGGCTGGCAGGCGATCGAGCTCTCCGGCCCGCACGAGGTGTATGTGCACGGCAAGGACCTCACCAAAAATCTCGACGTCAAACCCGGCGCCGAATTTCGCACCCAGCCCAAGGCCGACGCGCCCGTTCTCACCACCTTCGCCGCCGGCGACAACGCCGAGATCACCGGCCTCCGCGGCAAATGGACCCAGTTGAAACTCGAAAAGAAAATCACCGGCTACATCTACGCCCCCGGCTCCGCCACCGCAGCCACCGCCGCAGCACGCCCCCCCGCTCCTGCCGCCACCGCGCCCGCCTACACACCGCCCCCAGCCGCCGCTGCCTCCAACCCAGCCGCCACCGCCTCGACCGGCGGCGTTCCCGGCCGGCCCGCCGAACGCAGCTCCAACCTCAACGACGGCGGTTCCTCCGCCCTCCCCCGTCTGTTCAAGGGCCAACTCGTCTCCTCGCGCAAACTTCTCGGACTCGGCCGCAGCCCCTACGAATTCCAGCTCAACGACGACGGCGGCGCACGCTACGCCTACCTCGACACCAGCAAGCTCCTCCTCACCGAGCAGATCGATAAATACATCGACCGCACCGTGGTCGTGTACGGCACCGCGAAACCCGTCCCGAACTCCAAAGACATCGTGATCCAGGTCGAAAGCCTCCAGCTCCAGTAAGCAACGTATTCACATTCCGCCCACGCGACGCCCGCCCGGCCCCGAAACGGATTTCCTTTTCGCGCCGCCCGTGTGTTTCGTGGGCTCTCTTTTTCCATGGAACTCATTGACGGAAACAAAATCGCCGCCGACCTCATCGCCGAACTAAAGGCCGAAGTCGCCCAACTCCCTGGCCGCAAGCCCTGCCTTGCCCTCGTCCGCGTCGGCAACGACCCGGCGTCCGTTTCGTACGTCACCAAAAAGGAAAAGACCTCCGCCGAGATCGGTATCGCCAGCCGCATCATCCTGCCACCGGTCACCATCACGCAGGACGAACTGTTCGCCATCATCGACCAGCTCAACGCCGACCCCGCCGTCGACGGCATCCTCGTCCAGTCTCCCCTTCCCAAGCACATCGACGAGGTCGCCGTCTTCCGCCGCGTCTCCCCCGAGAAAGACGTCGATGGCTTCAACACGATCAACCTCGGCAAAGTCGCGCAGGAAGACGAAACCGGCTTCGTCGCCTGCACGCCCGCCGGCATCATGGAGCTGCTCGCCCGCAGCGGCGTCGATCTGCGCGGCAAGCACGTCGTCGTCCTCGGCCGCAGTCTGATCGTCGGTAAACCCGTCGCCCTGCTCGCCCTCCAGAAAAAAGCCGGCGCGAACGGCACCGTCACGATCTGTCACTCCGCCACGGCCAATCTCCCCGCCATCACCCGTCAGGCCGATGTCCTCATCGCCGCCATCGGCCGCGCCGAGTTTGTCACCGCCGACATGGTCAAACCCGACGCCGTCGTCATCGATGTCGGCATCAACCGTGTCCCCGATGCGTCCAAGAAATCTGGCTACAAGCTCGTCGGCGACGTGCAGTTCGCGACCGTCTCGCCACTCACCTCGAAAATCACGCCCGTCCCCGGCGGCGTCGGCCCGATGACCGTCGCCATGCTCATGAAAAACACCGTCAAGGCCCACCGCCTCGCCGGCTCGCGCTAAACGCCGCACACGTCGCCGCCCGCAATTCTTCACAAACCTTTTTCAGTCGCGCATCTTGCTCCCGCTCAAGTCGCGCTCAACGTTCATCCCTTCATGAGTTCACCCAAAATTCTGGTCGTCGATGACCAGCCCGTGAACGTCCAGCTCCTCAAACGCAAGCTGGAGCGCGAAGGCATTCACGTCATCGCCGCGTACACCGGCCAGGAAGCCCTCGACCTCGTCGCGGTCGAAAAACCCGACCTCATCCTCCTCGACGTCATGATGCCCGACATGGACGGCATGGAGGTCTGCCAGCGTCTGCAAGAGACGGAAGACACCCGCTCCATCCCGATCATCTTCATCACGGCCCGCAGTTCGAAGGAGAGTAAACTCGAAGGCCTCGCCGTCGGCGCCGTCGATTACATCACCAAGCCGATCGACCTCGATGAGACGCTCGCGCGCGTGCAGACCCAGCTCCGCTTCGTCGCCATCAACCGCGAGATGGTCGACCTCCAGCGCCGCCTCCAGGAGGCCCGCCGAGCCGCCACCGTCGGCGCCGTCACCCAGGGCATCGCGCACAACCTAAATAATCTCCTCGGCGTCGTCCTCGGCTATCTCGACCTCATCAAGGCTCATCCCACGAAACCCGAGTTCGTCAAAAAGAACGCCGAACACGTCGAGGCCGCCGTCCAACGCATCGTCAACATCATCAAACAACTCAGCACGCTCGTGGTGAAATCCCGCCCGCCGATGCTGAAGTTCAGCCTGCAACGCCTCATCGATGACGGCGTGAACCGCTATCAGACCGATTTCAAAATCCCCGAGCCTGTCGTCATCGATAATCCCCTCGGCGACCAGCCCGTCGAAACCCACGTCGAAATTTTCGAGGACGTCCTCGCGAAGCTGCTGATCAACGCCTGGGAAAGCTACGGCTCCAAGGCCTCGCGCGAACGCCCCATCCAGATCACCACGCGCCTTATCGACATGCCCGGCGGCGCTCCCGCCGTGGAGATCCGTATCGAGGATCGCGGTACGGGCATCTCGCCGCGCATCCGCGACACCATGTTCGAGCCCTTTGTGAGCACCAAGGAAACCGTCGGCGTCGGCATGGGCCTCACCGTCGCCCGCCATGCGCTCCGCAATCTCGGCGGCGAGATCAACGTGATCGACCGCCCCGGCGGCGGCAGCTCGGCCGTGCTCCTGCATCCGCTCATCAAAAAAGTCCGATCCGTCACGACCGCCCCGTTCACCCAAAATCCCTTTCCATGAGCAGCCAGATCGCCTTCCTCGGCGCCGGTCGCATGGCCTCCGCCATGGTCGACGGCCTCCTCGCCAAAGGCACTCCCAAGTCCTCGCTCATCTGCCTGAGCGGCTCTGGCAAAACTGCCGACGCCCTCGCCGCCCGTACGGGAATTCTGGCGACAGCCGACCTCGCCGGACTGTTGCGCGACGCCGACGCCCTCGTCCTCTCCTGCAAGCCTCAGCAACTCGCCGGGCTCGATCCACGTCTCGCCGAACTCACCGCCGGCAAACTCGTCCTCTCAGTCCTCGCCGGCAAACGCCTCGCCCGCCTGGCTCAGGTTTTCCCCAAAGCCCGCAACCTCGTCCGTTCCATGCCCAACACCCCCGGCCAGATCGGCGCGGGCATCACCGGCTGGAACGCATTGAAACCCCTCTCTCAGTCCGATCAGTCGCTCGTCGATAAAATCCTCGGCGCCATGGGCAAAACCGTCGCCGTCGAAGAATCCCAGCTCGACGCCGTCACCGCCGTCAGCGGCAGCGGCCCTGCGTACGTTTTCGAATTCGCCGCCGCCCTCCGCGAAGCCGGTGTATCCGCCGGCCTGAGTCGCGAAGCCGCCTACCAACTCGCCGTCGAGACGATCCTCGGCGCCGCCAAACTCATGGCGCAAAGTCCGGCCGACGCCGAAACCCTCCGCAATCAAGTCACCTCGCCCAACGGCACGACCTACGCGGGATTGATGCGCATGGAAGCCCGCGACTTTCGCGGCATCATCCAGGAAACCGTCGCCGCCGCCAAAGCCCGCTCCGAAGAACTCTCGCGCGACTGAGACCGCCACCGTTGCTCATGAGTAACGCTCCCGCCCAGAAAGCCGGCCGCATCATCGAATGGGATGCGCACAAAGGCTTCGGATTTCTCCACGACGGCACGCACCGGATCTTTATTCACAGCCGCGATTTCGCCGAGCACCGCAAAGTCCCCGAACGCGGCGACACCGTGATGTTCACGCTGGGCGAAGACTTCACCGGCCGCACCGTCGCGAAACAAGCGGTGATCACCAGCTCGACCGGCCGTATCCTTAAAAAACAGTTCTTCGCGCTGCTCCTCCTGCTGATCGCGCCCTCCCTCGCCATCCACCGACTCTCGCATCGATTCGACGCCCTTTTCCTCGTCATCACCGCCGTCGTCCTATCCGGGACGACCTATGCCGCTTACTGGTGGGATAAAAACCAGGCGCGCACCGGCGGCTGGCGCACGGCCGAAACGACGCTTCACCTCCTCGAACTCATCGGCGGCTGGCCCGGCGCCTTTATCGCCCAGCGCCGGCTCCGGCACAAAAGCGCCAAGATTTCGTTCCTCGTCGTCTTCTGGTTGATCGTCACCGCACACCAACTCGTCGCCATCGACTACCTGCTCAACTGGCGGCTCACGCAGCAAGCCATGCAGTTGATCCAGCCCAAACCCGCCGTCGCGCCGTAGCTCACGCTTCGTGCACGTGCGCGGCAGGGGGTGCCGTCTTCTTCGGTTTTTTAACGGCTCGGACAGCCGCCGCTTCCTTCTTCATATCCGACGCCGTCAGCTTCCTGAGCTGCTCCAACTGCGCCTTAAAATCCTTCGGCAACGGCGCGCGCAGATCGAGCGACTTGCCCGTGATCGGATGTGTCACGACCAAATGCTCCGCGTGCAACATCACGCGCGCAGGCTGTTTCTTCAGGCGCGAATCCGGCTTCCAGCCATAAATCTCGTCGCCGAGGATGATGTGCCCGAGCGCCTTCATATGAACACGGATCTGATGCGTGCGTCCCGTATGAATCAGGCAGCGCATCAACGCCGCCACTTTGCCAAATTTCTCCACGACTTCCCAATCCGTGTGAGCATCGCGTCCGCCGAGTTCGCTCTCGACCACCGCCATTTTGTGCCGGTGATTCGGATTACGCCCGATCGGTTTCTTGATGCTGCCGCTGAGCAACGCCGGCGCACCCGCGACCAGCGCGAGGTATTCCTTTTGCAAGGACCGCTCCGAAAATTGCTCCGCCAGCCCCCGATGCGCCTTGTCGCTTTTCGCGACCAGCATCACGCCCGAAGTTTCACGATCCAGCCGGTGAACGATCCCCGGCCGCTCCACGCCTCCGATCCCGCTCAGATCGCCTTCGCAGTGCGAAAGCAACGCGTGGACCAGCGTGTCTTCACCCGTACCGGCGCCCGGATGCACGATCATGCCGGCCGCCTTGTTGATCGCGAGCAGGTGCTTATCCTCGAAAATCACATCGAGCGGGATATCCACCGCCTTCAATTCCGACGGCACCACATCCGGCATCGAAAACGTGATCGCATCTCCGCCTTTGACCGAGTGGTCGCGCTTGATCGGTTTGCCCGCGATCAACACGAGTCCCGCATCGAACGAACGCTGCAGCGCCACGCGGCTATGATCGGGAAACCCGACGGCAAGCGCCTTGTCGGCACGGATACGGCGCACGCCGTCAGGAACGAGATAAGTTTGTTGGCTCACGAGATTGGCGGTCGGCAGTTATCTTCACCCGCTCAACGCTTGGCGATGCGAAAGGCGGTCCGCCCTGTAGGAGCGGCTTCGCGCCGCGATCACTCCACCCGCTTTCAGCCCCAAACATCGCGGCATAAAGCCGCTCCTACAGCTCAGCCACCGCCCAATCGTGCCGAGCGAAGCGACAGGATCTACAAATCGATAATCCAAAATCGAAAATCACCCGCCCGCCGCCACCCGGTCTATCTCCGCACACATCGCCTCGCGCACCGTCGCCGGCACGCTCGCCACCGCCCAACCGTTCTTCGCCAGCTGCGCGAGTTCCGCCCGCGTGAAATCCGCCTCCGCCGCAAGCGCCGCGTATTCGTCGTTGACCGTATTCGCAAACACCAGCGGATCGTCCGTGCTCACCGTGCAACGCACGCCCGCCTGCATCAGCCGCCGCAATGGATGCTCCGCCAGCGAACGCACTACGCACAGCTTCACGTTGCTGATCGGACACACGTCAAAGGTCACTCCACGCTCCACCGCGAGTGCGACCACGCGCGGATCTTCAATCGCACGCACGCCGTGCTGCACGCGCGTCACTCTGAGCTCTACAATCGCTTCGCGCACCCGCTGCGCTCCGTCGAATTCCCCCGCGTGGCATTTGGTGACTTTGCCAGCCCCGCGGAGCCGCTCCCAAATTTTTGCCGACCACGG
>CAMLSH010000115.1 GCA_946482625.1 uncultured Opitutaceae bacterium | reverse complement strand
AGGGGCGAAGTCGCGCTGGTTCGCGAGCGTGGTGCAGAGGATCGCGGATGCTCCGACCCGGTTGGCGGAGCGGACGATGGAGCCGAGGTTGGCGCGGAAGTGAGCGCGTACGTTGTCGAGACGAGGGTCATCGGCGGCGATCTGGTGCTCGAGAAACATTTCCATGCCGCCCCATTTTTCGGGGGCGCTTTGGCCGCGCCGGGCGAGGGAGGCGAGGAGCTGGCCGGTGCGGGTGCGTTTGAGACAGATGGCGGTGCGGACGGCGGCCTCGGAGCGGAGAAAAGCAGTAAAGACGCCGGTGGGGCCGAAGGGACCGATCACCTCGTTGTGGCCCTCGTAGACGACGAAGAGGTCGGGTTCGAGTTGCGCACAGTCTTCGGCAATGCCGCGGACGATGTGGGAGTTGATGGCGGTGACGGCGGCGTTGATGACTTCGAATTTATTCTCCGGATACGCGGCGCGGAGCTGGACCTCGAGGAGGCGGGTGATCGAGAAGGAGGCCTCGGGATCGCCCATGGCGGCGGAGCTGCCGAGGACGAAGATGCGGATGGTGCCGGGAGATTTCTTCGCGGAGAGGCGGAAGGGCTGGGGGCGGCGGACGAGCTGTTCGGAGAAGAACGGGACGGCGAAGTCGCGGTTTTCGCGGAAAATGACGGAGCCGTCGGGGAGTTTTTCGCGACGGACGAAATCGGGAGAATGGCCGTGGCCGGTAAGCCGAAGGACGAGTTCGAGCGCGCCGAGCAGGAGCGCGAACGTGAAGACTGTGAGGATGGCGGCGTAGAGGAGTTTGCGGGGGAAAGACAGAGGAGCTCGGGGGAATGCTGTAGGGGTGGGCTCCATGGGGGGAGAGGGCGGGCGGTGTTCGGGTTGGCCGCAAAAGGCGCAGGAGGCGCAAAAAATGGAGAGGCGAGGCGCGGCGGGCTGGTGGACGCGGTGGTTTCGGGGGCTGCGTCTAAAAGAGGGAGTAGATGAACGGGGAGATTGTGGATACGCCGACTATGAGGACGCCGACGAGGAGCAAGAGGCAGGCGACGGGGATGATCCACCAGGCTTTGTGCTCGCGCGCGAACGCCCAGAGTTCGCGGAGGAGGGCAACGAGGTTTTTGAGAGGGCGCATGGGGCGGAGACGACTGAAGAGGGAAAAGTGAAGACTGAAAGCTGCCGGGGAGTGTGATGCTTAGTCGGGAGCGAAGTGACGGGGTTGCGTCGCGCGGAGGAGAGTGGAGGGGAGGTTTTTCTTCTCCACGAGGTAGGGGCCGAAGGCGAGGGCGTCCATGTCGGTGGCGAGGAAACCGGCGATGGCTTCGCGCGGGTGGCAGACAGGAGGCTCGCCGCGGACATTGAAGGAGGTGTTCACGAGGACGGGGCAGCCCGTGAGTTCGGCGAACGCGGAGAGGAGGGCGTGGAGCGCGGGGTTTTCGGCACGGTCGACCGTCTGCACGCGTGCGGAGTAATCGACGTGGGTGACGGCGGGAATCGTGGAATGCGGGGTGGCGAGGCGTTGCTGCCAAAGAGAATCAGCGGAGCCGGCGGGGAGCGGGAGACGTTGAGAGCTGGATACGGGCGCGGTGAAGAGCATGTAGGGCGAAGGCGCGGGAAGGTCGAAGAATTCGGTGGCGCGTTCGGCGAGGACGATGGGGGCGAAGGGGCGGAAGGATTCGCGGGCTTTGATTTTGAGGTTCAAGCGGCGCTGCATGTCGGGCGAGCGCGGATCGGCGAGGATGGAGCGGGCACCGAGGGCGCGAGGGCCGAACTCGGCGCGACCCTGGCAGAAACCGAGGACGGCGCCGGAGGCAAGGAGTGCGGCGAGACGCGTGTGGAGCGCGGAGGTGTTGGTGAAATTTTCGGCGTGGGGCAGGAGTCCGGGGGCGGTGAGTGCGGCGGCGATTTCAGTGTCGGTGTACGCCGGGCCAAGGAAGGCGCCGCGCATGGTGTCGGAAGAGGTGACGCGAGAGCGCGAAACGGAGGAGGAAAGTTTGGCCACAAAAGGCTCAGAAGGCGCAAAATCGGAGGGTGTGTGGGTGTTCGGGGAGGATGCGTGCGACGAGGGGGAGCCCGGAAGCGGGATGGAGGTTATGCGTGACGAGGGCGTCGCGGATCCAGCGGAGTGGTGGAAGGCGAGGGCGGCACCGAGGGCGCCGCCGGCGTCGCCGGCGGCGGGCTGTATCCAGACGTTGGTGAAGGGGCCTTCACGAAGGAGGCGGGCGTTGACGACGCAGTTGAGCGCTACGCCGCCGGCCATGCAGAGGTTTTCTTCGCCGGTCATCGTGTGGAGGGTGCGGGCGAGGCGGAGGACGATCTCCTCGGTGACGTCTTGGATCGAGCGGGCGAGATCGCAGTGGACCTGTTCGAGCGGGGCTTCGGGCGGGCGGGCGGGGATGCCGAGGCGCGCGGCGAAGCGGGCGTTGGTCATGGTCTGGCCGTGGAGGTAGCCGAAGTAATCGAGGTTGAGACGGAAGGAGCCGTCGTCGCGGAGATCGAGCAGGTGGTCGCGGATGAGTTTCGCGAAGCGGGGTTCGCCGTAGGGGGCGAGGCCCATGAGTTTGTACTCACCGGAGTTGACGCGGAAGCCGCAGTGGTAGGTGAACGCAGAATACAGGAGGCCGAGCGAATGCGGGAAACGCAGTTCGTGGAGAAGTTCGATGTGGTTGCCCTGGCCGTGGCCGAGGGTCGTGGTGGACCATTCGCCGACGCCGTCGAGGGTGAGGATGGCGGCGCGGTCGAAGGGCGAGGGATAGAACGCGCTGGCGGCGTGGGCTTGGTGGTGGCCGGAGAAGTGGATGGGGACGTCGCGGTGGCCGAGGGCGGCGAGTTCGTCCGCGATGACGGAGCGGAGCCAGAGTTTTTCGCGGAGCCAGCCGGGCATGGCGGCGGCGAAAGCGCGGAAGCCGCGAGGGGCGACGGCGATGGCAGTGGTGAGGATGCGCTCGAATTTGAGGAGCGGCTTTTCGTAGTAGACGATGCCGTCGAGCGGGCCGGTGGCTTGCGAGAGACAGTAGGCGGTGGCGGCGCGGGGAAAGGAGGCGTCGTGTTTGATGCGGGTGAAGCGTTCCTCTTGGGCGGCCGCGACGATGACGCCGTCTTCGAGGAGGACGGCGGCGGAGTCGTGGTAGTAGGCGCTGAGGCCGAGGAGGCGCATTTTGAAAATCCGAAAAAGAGGAAAGGCCGAATGCCGAGGGACAGCGTTAGAACTGGCGGGTGAAGTTGGGTGGTTTTTCGGAGATGGGCTGGAGGTAGGTCGCGGCGGTGGGATCGAAGCGGCGGTGCAGCGGATCGTGGTGGCGGAGGGTGCGCCAGAGTCGATGGGGTGCGAGGATGCCGAAGTAGACGAGACCGAGGGCGAGCCAGGTGAAGACGACGAGAATGGCGTGGCCGAAACGTTCGAAGGCGCGGGAGAACGGGGCGTAGGCGGCAGGGAGGAGCCATGCGAGCACGGCGAGTGCGGCAGCCACAATGGCGAGCGCGGTGGGAATGTATCCGCCGCGCCAATGCCAGAGGCCCAGCGTCACGACGCAGGCGAGGGAGGATTGGAGGCGGGGGCGGGTCATCGGGAACGAAGAGGAATTAGACGGGAGAGACCGGGGAAAGAAGAACGCAAAAAGGCGGGCGAGTTGAACTCGCCCGCCTTTGGGTGACCAAATCAAACAACAAGACTGCGGGAAATGAGGGCCTTAGAAATCCACGCCGAAGGTCAGGCTGTAGACCATCGGGGTGGACACTTCGTAACGCTCGGTCGCGATGCGGCTGGCGGAGCCCGTGGCTTTCCAACCGACGAACTCTTCCTGCTCGGTGATGTTTTTCACGTTGAGCTGAACGAGCGAATCGAAGCCGAGGAAGTTGAAGCGGTAGCCCGCGAAGAGTTCTCCGTAGAGCGTGTCGGGATTGTAGCGACCGGTGTTGCCGGGGCCGTTGTAGTCCTGCAGCGCTTCGCCTGCATATTGGAGGCCGGCGCCGATGCTGAGGCCTTTGACCGCGCCTTCCGTGAACGAGTACTTCGTGAGCATGGCGAGTTGTTGCTCGATGTGGCCGGTGGTGGTGCGGCCGAGCTCGCTCGCGATGGGCGAGGCGGTGACTTCGGTGTCGTTGTTGGCGTAGCTGAGCATGATCTGCCAGTTGCTGGTCGGCTGGAAGATGAGATCGGCCTCGAAGCCCGTGGATTCTTGTTCACCAGCGGCGTAGAAGTCGCCTTTTGCCAGGAGCGTCGCACGCGTCTGACCGGGGAACTGGATGATACGGTCGGCGGGCGAGAGGGCGTCCCAGCGTTGAACTTCCAGATTGAAGGCCGGGGTGACTTGTTTGCCGCCGCCCTCCTTGGTGATCTGATAGAAACTCACGGTGCCGCTGATCTTGCCGTTGAGCAGTTCGACTTTCACGCCGCCTTCGTAGCTCTTGCCGACTTCAGGCGGCATTTGCTGGCTGAAGCTGTTTTTGTCGGTCGAAGGGAAGAGCGAGGAAGAGTAAACCGCGAAGACGGAGACCTGCTTGGTGACGTCGAACATGGCGCCGAACATCGGGGAGGTTTTGGATACCTCGGTGGTCTTGCTCGTATTGGCAGTCGCGTCGTATTGCACGAGTTTGATGTTCGTGCGGTTGGCGGCGGCGTTCAGCTTGAGGCGGTTTTCGAATAGGGAGCCCTGCCAAGCGACGAAGTAGTAATCGTTTGAGTTGTTCTCACGATTCCAACCGCCGTTGCCGGTGGTCGGACCGTAGTCGGCCGGGGGCACGAGCGGGGTGGCGGTGGTGTTGACGCCGGCGCGGACGGGGAACTCAAGGACGTTGGTCGTGGAGGCGGGCTGGCCGTAACGACGGGTGAGGAATTTTTCCGCCCAAACGTTCGCGCCGAAGGTGATGACGTTTTTGATGGGCCCGAGATCTACTTTGTAGATGCCGGTCGCGCCGTAGCCGTGCATGCGATTGCCCCAGTCACGATAGGAGTAGCCGAGACGGATGACTTCGCCGGGAGCGTTGGGATTGATCCAACCGCTATTGCCGAGGGTGTCCCAGCTCGCGCCGCCATTGGAGCCTTGGGCGTCCCAGCCGTTGGAGTCGATGTTCAGGCGCTCGGCGAACTGGAGGTAGGCGGTGGCGCTGAAGCTTTCGTTGAACGTTTGGTTAATCGTGCCGCGATAGAGATCCGTATCGATGGAGCGGATATTGCTTCCGGTGGCCCAGTTCCACTCCCACGGGATTTCGGGATTGTCGATCTGCAGCGGGATGGAGGCACCGTTGTTGAGGGCGTTGCCGAGGGAGTCCGTTTCGTTGCGGGTGAAATAGCCGAGGCCGTTCACTTTGCCGCGGGAGCCATTCTCCATGAGGAATTTCAGCTCGGTGCCGGCGTAGGGTTTCCAGGCAAGGTTGAGCTGGGAGTAGCGGAGCGAGCCGTCGGAGTGCTCGCGTTCGTCCACCGTTTCGGCGTGAGCGCCGTTGAAGCGGATGCCGAATTCGCCCTGTTTGGTGTCGCCGGCATAATTCGCGTCGATGGTGGCGCGGTACTCGCCTTCGCTCTGAACGGTGAAGCGAAGCGCGGTGAAGTCCTTCTGGAAATCCACGTCTTTGGTGACGCTGTTCATCACGCCGCCGGAGTAGGAAAGGCCGTAGAGCGGACCGGCGGGGCCTTTGACGATTTCAACGCGGGCGAGGCCCTGTGTATCCACGGGATCATACTGGCGGATGCCGTCGCGGAGGCCCCAGTTTTGGACGAAGCCGCGAAAGAGAAACGCGTTGTACGCCTGCTGGATCGGGTTGCTGGAGCGGATGTCGGCGTTGCCGTTGACGAGGGCGGCGTTGTAGCGCTCGAGGTCGATCTGGTTGGTGATGACGAGATCGTCGTAGAGATCCTTGGTGAAAACCTGGATGTTTAGCGGGATGTCTTTGATGGGGGTATTGGAGCGCGTACCGGCGATGGAGTTGGAGGCGCGGTAGCCGGAGTCTTTTTCGTCGGAGACGGTGAAGGCCGACAGTTTGACGACGTCGTCTTCGGGTGCGGGTGCGGCAGGGGCGGCTTCCTGGGCAAAGGCCGTGCCGCCAAGGAGGGAAACTAGCAGGGGAAAGCCGGTCCGGTAGAGGTGGGATCGGCGCGGGGGACGTACTGCAGGTGTAGGGTTATTCATGTTCGTGGTCTTACTGCGATGCGAGCGGCGCGCTTGCGCGCGACGCTCTGGGGGTAGGCAAAAGTTGGGTACTCGAGGGTAGGGTAAAGCGGTCGAGGGGGCGGGCTCCGGCGCGGACGCTGTTGGTGGCGTGCGGCGGATGAAAGACCGGCGCCGGTCGCGGTGACAAAGGCGGCGGTGCTCTATCGGTATAGTGCCGAAGGCGTGCAGTACGGAGAACACGCGCGGTGTATCGGCCATGCGCGATGGGCCGCCGACGGTGCCTTGCATCGGTGGACGCGGGCGTGTTTTAGCCGGGCATTTTGCCTTCCGCCGGCGTATTCAATAATCAACTCCGCCCGGTCAAACCCAGGTGGACTGATGGTGCGGGCGGCCGGGGGCAGTGATGCCATCCTGCCAGTAGCCGGGGATATACGTGATCGTCTGCGCCTCGGGGACTCCACGCTGGTAGGCGTCGGTCATGATGGCGAGCTGCTCCATGGCGCGTTTGCCGACGAGGCGGTGATTTTGCACGACGCCGGCGACGTGCGGCATGCTGGGCGGGACGTCGAGGCAGGCGAAGGCAACGTCGTCGGGCAGGCGGATGCCAGCGGTGGCGAACATGTCGAAGAGTTCGTTCCAGTTGGAGATGATCACGTCGACGTGATGTTCGCGCATCCACGCGCCGATGAGGCCGGGGAGCTTTGGCACGTCGGCGAGGCTGAAGATGAGCGGGGGAACGCACTCGGCCTCGGGCAACGACGCTTGTTCCAGGAGCACGCCCATGCCGAAGGATTCGGCGAGGCGGGTCTGGTCTTCGCGCGCAGTGGCGAGGCCGACGCGGCGGTAGCCGAGCTTGCGAAGGCGGCGCATGGCGAGGCGGGCGACTTGTAACTGGTCGTTCGATACAGCATCGAGATGGGGTGAGAGGTGCGTGCACTCGATCTTCACCGCGCAGAACTGGCCCCAGTCGAGGTCGAGCTGCTCGATGTCGATCTCGAAGGTGGACAGGAGCACGCCGGTGATGCCGCGCGCGGTGAGGATGGTATTGAGGCGGGCCGGAGCGAGGTGGCCCTGGCCGACGACGAAGATGTCGAGGGTGTGACCACGGGCCTCGGCTGCGGCTTTGGCGCCTTCGTAGACGAGCGGTTGATAGTGATTGCCGCCGAAGCCACCGAAGAGACGCGAGGCGCCGGCGTGGACGACGAAGGCGGAGCTGACGGAGCGGGCCTGCTGAGTCTGGCGGGCGCGGTGGAAATTCAATGCGTCGAGCAGCGGGTCGCGTTGGTAGCCGAATTCCCGGGCGACGGCGCGGATGCGGGCGCGGGTTGTGGGCGGAATGCTCGGGTGGTCGCGCAACGCGAGCGAAACGGTGGTGACGTGGACGCCCGCCCGGGCCGCGATGTCGGCCAGGGTGTAATATTTTTTGGGCTCCGCGACTTTTTCAGCCGCGGGGCGGGGCGCTTTCGCCGTCCTGCCAGACGCTTTGGACATAAAGGGAGGATGCGAACTCGGGCACGCCGCGTTCGCCGGATTTAAGTTGTGCCACGACAATGGATACAGCGCGTTCGCCGAGGAGATCGAGGCGCGGGCGGATGCCGGCGAGCCCCGGGGGCGTGGGATCGCAGAGGCAGAGGCAGGCGCAGGCGACCTGGCTGGGGACGTGCAGGCCGTCGGTTTCGAGCATCTCGCGGATGTTGACCCAATTGCAGAGGACGGCGTCGACGTTGTGCCGCCGGGCCCAGCGGCCGAGCATGCCGCCGAGCGAGGAGGCGCCGCTGTTATAGGGAAAGAGCAACGGCGGTACGCGGCGTTCGGGCGGGATGGAGGCTTCCTCCATCAGGTAGCCGGCGCTGTGGCGGTGGCCGCAGGCGTCTTCATCGGCCCGACCGATGGCCATGCCGATGCGTTGGTAGCCGAGCGCGGCGAGGTGGCGGAAGGCGAGGCGCACCTCGCGGATGTGATCGTTGCCGATCGTGGGCGCGTCGGGCTCGGTGTGGCGCGAGTGAATCTTGGCGACGGCGTATTCGTCCCAGTTGAGGGCGATCTCGGCGAAGCCCGGCACGAACGCGCCGAGCACGATGCCCGTGGTCTGGTTGTCGCGGAGGTGTTTGGTAAGGCTGCGGGAGTCGTGGTCGTCTTCGCCGACGGCGAGCGGGTCGAGTTGATAGCCGAGGAGCTGCGCCTGTCGCTGGGCGCCGTCGAAGATATCCTGCATGTAGGGCGGGCGCCCGCCGCCGTGGGCCGGGCGGTAGTTTTCCAGATAGGCAATGCGGGGCGCGGGGGCGCAGACGGAGCCTTGCTGGCGGAAGCGACTGAGGGCGTGAAAAACGGGATTGCGCTCATAGCCGAGACGCGTCGCCGTTTCCTTGATACGCTGGCGGGTATTTTCCGGGATGCTCGGGTGATCCCGCAGCGCGAGTGAGACCGTGGTGATGTGATAACCGGATTCGCGCGCCACGTCTTTCAAGGTGGTGCGATGCGAAGCGGCGGGATCGGCATCGGGGGGTGGGCTCATGAAAAGCGGGGAAGGCTGCGGGGGTTGGGACGCAGCGCGGGGTGAGATGGGCTGAAGGCGGGGAAACTTAGAAAACCGGGCGGTTGGGCACTCAACAAACGGGCCACTCTAACGATAGCGTGGTCTTGGGGAAGCAGGCGGCGAAAGGCGTCCGTTTACGAGGGAAAATCGTGGGCCGGGGGGATGCCGTTGGGGCGGAGGTCATTCTACCGATAGAGCGGTCGGGCGTTTTCTTTTGCGGAAGAAGCCGCGCAGAGTGCGGCACCCCGTAAATGCCCCTGTTTGCTGCGCACCCCTTCGTCTTGGGCTGCGGCCTTCCGGCCTCCGCCGGGTCGACCGTGGAAGCGTCGCGCAGGAAGCGCGGGGCCGATTTCCGCCAGATATTGGACTGCTCGAAAAGTCTAGGGGTAGGCTTTCGGAAGCGGCCGATGTCTGGCGGGTCTATTTTTGGGCGGCGCGCCAGCGGCCGCGAGCGAGGACCGGGATTCGCGGTCGCGTGGCGCGCAAATCTCCCTTCGGGTGCGGGGCCCGGCTTCTTTTTCCATGCTTAAAATCCAACGTCATCCGCTTCTGTGGGTGCCCACGCTGTATCTGGCGATGGGCATTCCGTTCAACGTCATCATGAGCG
>CAMLSH010000114.1 GCA_946482625.1 uncultured Opitutaceae bacterium | reverse complement strand
CACCCGTCACCTCCCTCCGCGCCGACACACCCGAGGCCGGCCTGCTTCTTGCCCGCCAGCTCGCTGAGCGGGAACTCGCGCTTGCCGCCGCTCCCTCCGACATGGCCGCCCATCTGCGCGGTTCTCCGTCGCCTCATGTCACCGAACTCGCCGCCCGGCTGTTTTCGACCGTGGCCGCCGCGAACAATCATTGGTTGCGCTGAACGTCAGTGTCTCGAGAAGGCCGCAGCATCTGCGCGGGGTCCCGGCGACAGGACCGGCGCGGAGCAGTCCGCGCCACCTCGACGATTTTATTCCAATCATGAACGCCCCAGCGCTCCCGACTCTCTCCGCACCGACTCCTGATGAACTCTGGTTAGAGTCGCCGCTTTGGCTCCTGTTGGGCGGCTAAAACTGGTCGCGCGCGGGCGTTTGACAGCCCGCCAATCGATAGGCCACTACCACACGATGTCCAAACGCGCCGTCCTCCTCGTCAACCTGGGTTCGCCTGACTCCACGTCGGTCCCCGACGTTCGCCGTTACTTGCGTGAATTTCTTGGCGACGAGCGCGTGTTGGATCTTCCGGCGGCTGCGCGCTGGCTTTTGTTGGAGGGAATCATCCTCCGCACGCGTCCGAAAAAGTCCGCGCACGCCTACTCCGAGATCTGGCAGCCGGAGGGTTCGCCGCTGGTCATCACCTCGAAGTCCGTGCAGAAAAAACTCGCGGACCGGCTCGGTGCGGAGACGCCGGTGTATCTGGCAATGCGTTACGGCAATCCCTCCATCGCCTCGGTGATCGCTCAGATCGCGAAGGACGGCATCGAAGAGGTTTTGTTGTTTCCCCAATATCCCCACTACGCGATGTCGTCTTGGGAGACGGTGGTCGTCAAAGTCGTCGAGGAGGCGACGAAGCTCGCGCCGGCGCTGCGCATCACGACGGTGCAGCCGTTCTACGCCGACAAGGACTACATCGAGGCGCTTTATCAGGTCTGCCACCCGTATTTCGCACAGCCACACGATCACGTGTTGTTCAGTTATCACGGCATTCCGGAGCGTCACCTGCGCAAAGCGGATTCGTCGAAGGCGCATTGCATGAAGGTGAACGACTGCTGCGCGACCTGCTCGCCGGCGCATGCGACGTGTTACCGTGCGCAAGTGCTGGCCACCACGCGCGCCTTGGTGAAGCGGGCGGGTCTCACGGAAGACAAATACTCCGTGTCCTTCCAGTCGCGCCTCGCGGGCGAGCCGTGGCTGACGCCGTTTACCGATCACGAGCTGGTGCGCCTGCCGAAGGAGGCGGGGAAGAAAAACCTGCTCATCCTCTGCCCGGCCTTCGTGGCTGACTGCCTGGAGACGCTCGAAGAAATCTCGGGCGAGGGGAAAGAGATCTTTCTGGGCGCGGGCGGAGTTTCCTTCCAGCAGATACCCTGTCTGAACGACCAGCTTCCTTATATTGATTTTGTTCATGGCCGCGTCCGTAGCTGGTTGATGGGCGGGATTCTGACCGGTTGAGCGAACTAGGGGGTTTCCCTGCTTGAAAGTTTCCTGCGGTGCGGGTGTCGTCTCGCCGCGGTCCAGCGCGCGCGGAAAATGGAAAAATTCAGTCAAAAAACGGGAGAACTTCACGGTTCGTCTTCAGGCATTATCGCCGGACGGAAGAACCGGGTTTGCGTGCGGGGCGGGACGACGGCATGAACTTCCCTGTGAGCGAACTTTCTACCCCAAAGTCGCAGCCGGCCGAGCCGGGCGTGCGCTTGCAGGCTCCCGCGATGTTCACGCTCGATGCAGCGGGATCGATCGTGAGCGCCAGTGCGAGTGCGGAGAGTTTTTGGCAACTGGCATCCGCACAGCTGACGGGCCGCCCCTTCGTGAACCTTTTCCGTTTCGAAGTCGGCAATGCGCCCGACAGCGCGCGACAGTCGCTCCAATGGGAGCTGTTTCTGGCGACCGCGCTGAATCGCACCATCGCCTGCGGCGTGCGTGCGGCCGGCCCGACTGCGTGCGATGTCGTGGTGCGCGTCGAAGAAAACCGTGGCGAGACGGGCGGATATTTTGCGTGGGTCGACGATTCCGGACGCCGCCCCGAAGCCGTTCCCCCGATGCTGGTCGATTCCGGACTGGCGTTGCTGGCGGATCAGGGCGCGGTGGGTTTTTTCGACCTCAATTTCAGAGCGGGGCAGGTGTATTACTCGCCGGCCTGGAAACGGCTGCTCGGTTATACGGATACAGAGCTGGTCAACACGTACGACAGCTGGCTGCGCTTGTTGCACCCGGAAGACTCGGCGGCGGCGCCCGACCGGGCCGCGCTCCGGCGGGGTGAAGGCGTCCGGAATTTTTCGGTCGAAGTCCGCATGAAGCATCGGCGCGGGCATTACATCTGGGTGCATTGTCTCGGCGCCCAAGTGTTCGGTCTATCGGGCCGCCTGGAGCGGGTGACGGGTCTCCAGATCGACATCTCGGAGCGCAAGGAGCACGAGGACCAGACGTACGCGAACGAGGACCGTTTCCACCGATTGACGGATGGCGGATGCATGGCGGCCTTCGATCTCGATTTCGCCACGCAACGTCACTGGTTTTCGCCCGCTTGGAAAACGCTGGCCGGCGGGTTCGAGCCGGGGGCCGCGGACGGACTGGCGTCGTTCCTTGCCGCTTTACCGCCCGCCGAAGCTGCGCGGGGGGCACGGGCGTTTTTCATGGAGCCTGCTCCTGGAAAAGAAGCCTATTCGGATGTGGTCCGGCTGCGCGGACCGGAAGGCCGGGCGGTGCCGGCGTTGATCAGCGCGCACCGGCAGATTTCGAGAACGGGCGAACTGCTCCGCGTCGTCGGGTTCTGCTGTCCGCTGCCGGGCAGCCTCGATGCTGTCTCGGATAACCCGATACCGCCGTCGCTGATCGGCGACGCCCTCGATGCGCTCAGCGAAGGCCTGATCATCGCGGATCAGCGCGGCCGCATTGTCTATCTCAACGCCAACGCCCAGCGCCTCACCGGCCAGCCGTTGGAGACCGCGCGGACGCGGCACGTGAACGAGGTGTTTTCGCTCGTGCATCGGGAAACCGGCGAGCCCGCGATCGAAGCGCTCGACGAAGCGCTGACGGGCGGCGTGCATCCCCCGCTGTGCAACGACCACTCCCTGGTTTCCGCCGAGGCGGAAACGTCCCGTCCCATCGTCTGGTCGATCCGCCAGATATGGACGCCCGAAGGCGGGATCGCCGGGCTCGTGCTCGTGTTTCGCGATCCCGAGGAGATGACGCTCACGCCCGAGGAGCTGCTTAAAACCAACCGGCTCGAAACGCTCGGCGTGGTCGCGGGCGGCCTCGCGCACGATTTCAACAATCTGCTCACGACCATCCTCGGCGGTATCTCGCACGCGAAGGACAACCACGACACGACCTTCCTGCCGGACAGCGAGCGCGCCTGCCTGGCGGCCAAGGCGTTGACCAAACAACTCCTCGCCGTGGCCAAGGGCGGCTCGGCGGCGGCTGCCCGGCAATCGATCGCGCCGGTGGAAATTCTGCGCGATGCCGTGCGCCTCGCGCATGCCGGCGCCAACGCGGAGATTCGCATCGAAGCGGAGAATACGCTGCCGCCGCTGTTGGTGGATCGCGGGCAGATGCTGCAGGTTTTCCAGAATCTGATCATCAACGCGCTCCAGGCGCTGCCGGTGCACGGCGGCCGGATTCTGCTGCGGGCGGGCCTGACCATGGTGGACGAGGGCGAGACCGGGGCGCTTTCCGCCGGCAAGTATGTGGAAATCTCGGTCAGCGACAACGGCTCGGGCATTCCGGCCGATGTGATCGAAAGTATTTTCGAGCCGTTTTTCACCACCAAGAAAAACGGCACCGGCCTTGGCTTGCCCACGGTGCGAAACATCGTCTTGCGCCATGGCGGCGAAGTCCGCGTGCATTCGGCGGAGGGCGAGGGGACGCAGTTTATCATCCTCCTGCCCCTGGCGCCGAAGACGGTGGAGGTCACGCAGACGCGGCACACGCCCGCGCTGCGTTTCGGCAGCGGCCGGATTTTGTTGATGGATGACGACGTCGATATCTGCCGCTTGGCTGGCGGGATGCTCGGCAGCCTGGAATACAAGTATGACACCGCGAAAAACGGCGAAGAGGCGATCGCGCTTTACCGTCGTTACCTGAAAATCGGGAAGCCGTACGACGTCGTCGTGCTCGATCTGACCGTCGTCGGCGGGCTCGGCGGCGAAGACACATTTCGCGAGCTCCGCGCGCTCGATCCGGATGTGTGCGCGGTTGCCTGCACCGGCTACGACAGCGAAGAGATGGCGGCCGAGCTGCTCGAACAGGGTTTTCGCGGCTATCTTTCGAAGCCGTTCCGCGTAGCCGATCTCGGCCGCTCTCTGAAGAAGGCCATGGCTGCCCGTCCGCACTCCGGCTGAAAGCAGCCCTCCGGGGGGAGGGCGCACGAGAGCGTTTCGCCCGCTGGGGGGAAACAGGTCTCAATAGACGGGGAACCAAAATCATGTCTGCGCACATGGTTTGTCGCTAACCTCGCAAAACTCCTGATTGACGCGGCGCCCCGTCGCTCGCTTCACCGTGGTTACCCGCTCTCCCATGACCCCACTACGCCTCCTCGCCTCGGCCGTTTTTGCGCTGTCCTCCGCCGCGCTTTCCCAAGCGTCTACGCCCATCGCGCCGGTGCCGCCACAAGCCGCCCTTCGCATCGCCACGGTACACGTGCGCGTGGCGCCCGATCATCGCGACTGGACGTACGTCGTTGGCGAGCCGGTGAAATTCCGCGTCACGGTTACGGCGGATAACACGCCGGTGGACAACGTCACGGTGAGTTACACCGTGGGCCCGGAGCTCCAGCCCGTGAATACACAGACCACGCAGGTGCCGCTCGACGGTTTGGTCATCGACGGCGGCACGATGACGCAGCCGGGATTTTTGCGCTGCTCAGTCTCGGTCGAAGTCGCGGGCAAAACGTACAAAGGCGCGGCGACGGCGGCTTTCTCGCCAGAGAAGATCCAACCCACCCAGACCGAGCCGGAGGATTTCGATGCGTTCTGGAAGAAGGGCAAAGACGACCTCGCCAAGGTCCCGCTCGATGCGCGTCTCACGCTTCTTCCCGAGGCCAGCAGCGGGACCGTCAATGTTTACCACGTGAGTTTCCGCACGGTCGGCGAGGGCTGGAGCGCACCTGCCCGGGTGTACGGCATTCTCTGTGAACCGAAAAAGCCCGGCAAATATCCCGCGGTGCTCAAAGTCCCCGGTGCCGGAGTGCGTCCGTACCCGGGAGACAAAGACCTCGCGGCGCGCGGCGTGATCGTGCTGGAGATCGGCATCCACGGTATTCCCGTGAATCTCGGACAGGAAGTGTACGACCAACTCCTCGCCAGCGCGCTCAATGGCTACTGGTTGAACGGCCTCGATGACCGTGAACGGTTTTATTACCGCCGGGTGAACCTCAGCTGCGTTCGCGCGAACGATTTTCTCGCCTCGCGCGAGATGTGGAACGGCAAGGACCTCCTCGTGATGGGCGCGAGCCAGGGTGGACAGCTTTCCATCGCCACGGCTGCACTGGATTCGCGCGTGACCGGGATCGCTGTGACGCATCCGGCTTTCTGCGACGTCACCGGCCCGCTGCACGGACGCGCGGGCGGCTGGCCGCATCCGTTTCGCTCGTGGGATGGCAATCCCTCGACCATGGCCACGCCGGAGAAAATCGCCACGACCCGTTACTACGATACGGTGAACTTCGCGCGACGCGTGAAAGTGCCGGGGTTCTATAATTGGGGCTACAACGACGACGTCTGTCCGCCGACGTCGACCTACGCCGCTTACAACGTCATCTCCGCCCCCAAGACGCTCGGTCTCACACTCGAGCTCGCTCACGACTACACGACCGAGCAGTGGGAGGCGATCAACGCCTGGGTCGTCAACTTTCTCGGTCTCGCGAAATGATGTGAACTGCGATCGCGCGCTCGCCGCCACGAGGCGATGCCTGCCGCTCTACTGAGTTGCGTGGCTTAGTTTTCGCTCTTTGCGGTTCCGCTTTGGTTTTCTTTTTCCAGCCATGTCATTCCCGAAAAATTTCACCTGGGGCGCCGCCGCCGCCGCTTATCAAATCGAAGGAGCCGCCGCCGAGGACGGTCGCGGGCCGTCCGTCTGGGATGTGTTTTCCCATCAGCCGGGAAAAGTTTTCGAGGGTCACACGGGTGATGTCGCCTGCGATCACTATCATCGCTGGCGGGAAGACGTGGTATTGATGAAGCAGCTCGGGCTTCAGGCGTATCGCATGTCGGTCGCCTGGCCGCGTATTCAGCCAACGGGCACGGGAAAGCCCAACGCCAAGGGGCTGGCTTTCTACGACAAGCTCATCGACGAACTGCTCGCGGCGGACATCACGCCGTGGGTAACGCTCTTTCACTGGGATCTGCCGCAGGCGTTGCAGGAGCGCGGCGGGTTCATGAACCGCGACATCGTCGAGTGGTTTGGCGACTACGCGGAGATCGTGGCGGCGAAACTCGGCGACCGCGTGAAACACTGGATGACCTTCAACGAACCGCCCGTGATTCTTGGGCTCGGTTACCACGAAGGCATGTTCGCTCCCGGGCTGAAGCTCTCGTTCGGCGAATGTCTGCGCGGCGCGCATCATCTGTTGATGGCGCATGGGCGCGGCGTGCAGACATTGCGCGCGGGCTGTGAGGGCAAAGTGAAAATCTCCATCGCGCACACCGGCCGCGAACGCATTCCGGCGACGGATTCGAAGCGCGATATCGAAGCGGCGCGGCGCGATTATTTCGCGAGCACGGATCGCGGCATGTGGAATCTCGCGTGGTGGGCGGACCCGATCATGTTCGGGAAATATCCGGAGGAAGGGCTGAAAGCCTTCGAGAAAGATCTGCCCGCAATCACATCGGCGGATATGAAGTTGATTTCCCAGAAGGTCGATTTTCTCGCGTACAATTGTTACTCCGGCTGGAAGATCCGCGCCGACGCGAAGGGAAATCCCGAGAAGGTCCCCGGCGGCGGGTGGGGCATCGGCAATCCGCGCGGCACGCTGCCGTGGCTCAATGTCGCGCCGATGGCGCCATATTGGGCGGCGAAGTTCCAGACGGAGCGTTACGGACTGCCGCTGGTGTTTTCGGAAAACGGTTACTGTAACACCGACTTCGTGCATCTCGACGGTGCGGTTCACGATCCGCAGCGCATCGATTTCATGGCGCGTTATCTCGGCGGTATCCGTCAGGCGATCGATGATGGCGTGCCGGTGGCGGGCTATTTTTATTGGTCGATCTTGGACAACTTCGAGTGGATGGAAGGCTACAAGGACCGTTTCGGCCTCGTCCATGTCGACTACGAGACGCAAAAGCGCACGCCGAAAGACTCGTACGCGTGGTACCGCGACGTGATCCGGGCAAACGGCGCCGGGCTGTGAGCGGCTCGAAAGGTGGAACGCGCCGTCCCGGCGCGTTTTGAACGTTTGCCAGCGAGCAGGCCGGGTTTCCCGTGCGACGTCGCTCAGGATGCGCGGAGCGTCCGCTCCACCCTCAGAATCCCGGCCGCACGAAAACCGTGTCTTCGCATTTGACGGAGCCCGCGCGCGACCTACGGTGGGCGGCTGATCCTCTGCAGTGTTCGAGGTGCTTTCAATAACTGCTCTTTGCCTTAGATTTATTACGGGAGCTGAGCCCGCCGTGGAAGATGCTAGGCCGTAAATCGGAAAGCAGACGCTGCGGGGGAGGCGCCCACCTTAACCTAAAAAGGACTAGAGCCTTTGGGCGCACGGCACAGGCGGAGGATCAACTTTTTCTTGGACCGCCTCACGGCGGTCGCACTTCACCTACCCATCGCTTCATGAGTCCCGTCGTCTACCAATTCCTTCACGTCTTCTCCTTGCTGGTTTTGACCGGCTACACGTTTTACGCCTTCGCCGCCCCGGCGGAGACGCGCAAAAAAGTCCTGATGATAACCGGCATCGCGAGCCTCGTGATGGTCGTCAGCGGCTTCGGACTGATCTCCAAACTCTACGGCAACCAGTTCGCTGGCTGGATGATCGTGAAGATGGTTTGCTGGCTCGGTTTGTCCGCGCTCGCAGGCATCGGCTATCGCCGTCGCGAGAAGGCCAAGGTCTTCGCTGCCGTCGCCCTGGCGCTCGTCTTCATCGCGGTGTACATGGTGTATAACAAACCGTTTTGAGCGACGCCCGGCCAACCCCAGCGCCCGCGACTGCGCCGATCTGCGGTCTTTGGATCGACGACGAGGGCCGGGCTCATGTCTCGGTCGCGCGCCCCGACGGTAGTCGTGACGAGCGCGTTGAAACGCTGCGGCCCTTCACGTGGTTTTCCGAACCGCCGGCCGATGTCGGCGTGGCGGGCGTTGAGATCGAACTCCTGAAAGGCGAGGGCGTTTACAGCCACCTCGCGCACGCCGATACGCTCGCGGCGCACGATAGTTTTTACGCGCTCCTCAAGACGACCGGCGTTTCCGCCGACACGGTTCGGCCGCTGGAGAACGCGTTTTTGCTTCAGCGCCGGGAACGGCTTTTTCGCGACCTGAGTTTCACGCAGATCAAGCGCTGCCAGTTCGACATCGAAACCGGCTCCAGCGAGGAGGGCAGCTTCAGCAACGCCGCGAAACCGGGCGACCGCGTGCTGGCGATCGGGCTTCAGTTCGGCGCGCGGCAACGGCTGCTCGTGCTCGATGCGATGACCGACGAGGCGGAGAAGAAACTCCTGCAGGAGTTCAACGACGTGCTCCGCGAAGAAGACCCGGACGTCATCGAAGGGCACAATCTGTTCAAATTCGATTTCGATTACCTGCGTCAGCGGGCGAAGCGCTTCAAGGTCCCCTGCGCATGGGGACGCTTTGGGCAGAAGGCGACGTTTCGAAACAGCCGATTGAAAGTCGCGGAACGCTGGATCGATTTCCCGCGCGCCGATCTCCCCGGACGTACCGTGGTCGACACGTATCTGCTCGTGCAGATGTACGATATCACGACGCGCGAGCTCACATCTTACAGCCTGAAGGATGTCGCGGTTTATTTCGGCATCACGAGCGAAGATGCCGCCGAAAGCGGAGCGCGAACTTATCTCGCGGGCGACAAAATCGCCGACGCTTTTGTGCAGAACCGCGCGCAGTTTCTCGCCTACCTCGCAGACGATCTTCGCGAGACCAAAGGCATCGCCGACCTGCTGTTGCCGACGTATTTCGAGCAGACCAAAACGTTCCCGATTCTGCTTCAGGACGCGACGCTTCGCGGCACGACCTCGAAGATCGATCTGCTCTTTCTCGAGGAGTATTACCACGCGCGCCAGGCCTGTCCGTCGCCGGCGGAAGTTGCGCCATT
>CAMLSH010000113.1 GCA_946482625.1 uncultured Opitutaceae bacterium | reverse complement strand
CGTCATGGGCAAATTCTTCGAGCAACTCACGCCTGCGCATCGCGAGTTCATCGCGCGTCAGAAAATCTACTTCATCGCCACCGCGCCCGACTCCGGCCGGGTCAACGTTTCCCCCAAAGGCTACGACTCCTTCCGCGTTCTGTCGCCCACGCGCGCCGGCTATCTCGATCTCACCGGCAGCGGCGCCGAGACCGCCGCCCACCTCGCGCAAAACGGCCGCGCCACCCTCATGTTCTGCGCCTTCGAGGGCGACCCGCTCATCCTCCGCCTCTATGGCCGCGGCCGTAGCGTCCAGCCGCACGAAGACGATTGGAAACAACTCCGTCCACTCTTCGGCCCGCACCTCGCCGGCGAACGCCAGCTCGTGATCGTCGACATCGAATCCGTCCAGACTTCCTGCGGTTTCGGCGTCCCGTTTTTCGAGTCCGTCGGCCCACGCCCGACCCTCGTCGATTGGGCGGAGAAAAAAGGTCCCGAGGGACTCGCTGCCTATCGCGCCGAAAAAAACGCCAACAGCATCGACGGCCTGCCCACCGCGCTCGCCGCCGCTCCTCACGCGCAAGACACTCGATGATCCGCGCCCTCGTTTTCGATTTCGACGGTCTCATCGTAGATACCGAGACACCCATCGTCGAAGCCTGGGTTCGCGTCCACGAGCGCGCCGGCGTCGCCTGCGAACGCGATCACGCGCTCAGCATCGTCGGCCACGCCGACATGGACTACGATCCCTGGGTCGCCTTCGGTCCGTCCGCCGACCGCGTCGCGCTGGAAAACGAGCACCGCGTTCTCCGTCGCGAACTTCTCCATACGCAACCGATCCTTCCCGGCGTGCTCGATCTCATCGCCAGCGCGAAAACCCGCGGCCTGCGCCTCGGCATCGCCTCCAACTCGCCGCACTCCTGGGTGGATCATCACCTCCAGCGCATCGGGCTCTTCGACTACTTCGACGCCATCCGCTGCCGCGACGACGTCTCCCGCGGCAAACCCGAACCCGAGGTCTATCTCGCCGCGCTCTCCGCACTCGGCGCCACCGCTCGTGAAGCCGTCGCCTTTGAAGACTCGCCTCCCGGCAGCGAAGCCGCCCGCCGCGCCGGACTCTTCTGTGTCGTCGCGCCCAATCCCTCGACCCACCACCACACCTTCCCACACGCCAGCCTCCGCGTAAACTCGCTCGCCGAGGTCACGCTCGATTCGCTTGCGGAACTGCTCTGATCGGGCGCAGCCGCGATCGCGATCTCCATCGCCAATCCTGCTTCACGGCGTCACGCGTTTGTATCGACGCCTCCATGCGCACAACAGCGTTGCGCGCCCCTCGCGTTCCCGCCTTTCTCGCTCGGATGAACTCCGCCCCCGCCGAGCCCGCCGTCTTCGCGTGCGAAACGCGCGGCCTCCGCAAACGTTTCGGCGACACCAAGGCCGTCGATGGCCTTGATCTCCGCGTGCCGCGCGGCCTGCTCTACGCGTTCCTCGGTCCCAACGGCGCCGGCAAAACCACCTCCATCCGCATGATCGCCGGCCTTCTGCGACCTGACGCTGGTGAGGTATTCATTGAAGGGATTCCGCTGCGCGAAAACCCCTCCGCCGCCAAACGGCCGCTCGCTTACGTCCCCGACGACCCCGTCCTCTACGGCAAACTCCGCCCGCTCGAATACCTCGAGTTCGTCGCCGCGCTCTGGGATCTCCCCACGACCGCCAGCCAGCCCCGCGCCGAAGAACTGCTTCAGACCCTCGGCCTCTGGGAAAAACGCGACGACCCCATCGAGAGTTTTTCCCGCGGCATGAAACAGAAGATGGCGCTCTGCGGCGCGCTCATCCACCAGCCCTCCGTCATGCTGCTCGATGAACCGCTCACCGGTCTCGACGCCAGCGCCGCCCGTCTCGTGAAAGACATCCTCCTCGATTTCGTCCGCCGCGGAAACACTGTCATCCTCACCACCCACATCCTCGACGTCGCCGAACGCCTCGCCGAGCGCATCGGCATTTTGCATACAGGCCGCCTCGCCGCCGAAGGAACTCTTGAGGAACTCCGCCAGCACGCCGGCGAAACCGGTGGCACCCTCGAAGATGTCTTCCTCCGCGTCACCGGTCCCGAAAGCCGCGACCCGGCCGCACCCGCCGTTCCGCCCGCGCTGCCTACGCCATGAGCGCGCTGCTCAAGCAAACCCGTCTCATCCTGCGCAACGATCTGCGCCTTCTCTGGCGGGAGATCCGTTCGGGCAAACTCAAGATCGCCACCGGTGCCACCCTGCTCGTCCTCGTGCTGCTCGTGCTTCACGCCGTCAGCATCTTCCTCTTCTCCCAACTCAATAAAACACCGCCGCTCGCCGTTGAAGCCGGCCTCTGGGCGTTCTTCGGATTCCTCATGCTGGGCGCCGCCATGAACCAGGCCATCGGCCTCTTCTTCGAGCGCGCCGATTTCGACTTGCTGCTCTCTTCACCGATCACGACCCGCGCCGTCCTCCTCGCCCGCATCACGGTCATGTCCGTCGGCGCCTTTGTCGGCGCGGGCTTGCTGCTCATGCCGCTGCTCGACGGCATCATCATCGGTTTCTCCCTCACTTATCTTTTCGGATACGCCGTCTGGATTCTTCTTTCGATCGTCGCCGCCTGCACCGGCGTCTGGTTCACGCTCGCCTTGGTCCGCCTGCTCGGCGCCCGCCGCGCGCGCATCTGGGTGCAGGTTCTCGCCGCCGTGCTGGGCGCTGCCATTTACCTTTCGTTTCAGATCCAAAACCACCTCCCGCCCGCCGACAAAGCAGCCTTCTGGAACACGCTGCGCACCACTGCCGACTGGCTCGGGTTCAGCCACCTCGCCCGCGCCGGACGCGGTGAATTCACAGAATTGCTTCTGCTCGTCGCCATCACCGCGCTCGCCGCCTTCCTCACGTCCCGCCAGCTCGCGCGCACCTTTCTCACCGGACTTCAGGAATCGGGTGTGCGCCCATCCCGGATACCGCGCGCCGATGGAAAAACCTACCGCCTCCGTGGCGGCCTCGCACGCGCCACCTTCCTCAAAGACCTGCGCTTGATCACCCGCGATCCACTGCTGCTTTCGCAAATTCTCCCGTCGTTCATGTACATCCTGCCCGCCTTTATCGGCTTCAGGCAATTTGGCGGCATCACCGTGCTCGCGCCCATCGCGGTCGTACTCGCGGTGCAGTTCTCGACATTGCTGAGCGATGTCGCCGTCGCCGGTGAGGACTGCCTCGATCTCATCCGCGCCAGCCCTTCGCCAGAAACCCGTCTGCGCCTTGCCAAGATGGCCGCCGGCATGGCGCTGCCACTCGCCGCCTCGCTCATCGCCTGCCTCATCATCGCAGGCACCGGCCGTCCGTGGCTCGCGCTGCTCGCATTCATCACCGGCGCCGTCACCGCCTCCGGCTGCTCCTGGCTCTCCGTCACCCGCGTGGCCCCGTCCCCTCGGCAGGATTTATTCAACCGCAAACGCCGTCGCACGTCGCTCGCTCGCAACATCGCCGTCGGCGCGCTCCTAATCACCGCGTGCGGAGGAATCTCGCTCGTCGCTCACGGCACGCTCTGGTTCATCGGCCTGCTCCTGCTCGGCGCCACCGGGCTCGGCGTCATCGCCTGCTTCACCTTCGTCAGCATCGAGGAACTCGAGACCGATAAACCGCACCCGTCATGGCAATACCCCAACGCTTCCACGTCCTAGGCGTCGGCGTCCATGCGCTGGATCTCGCGCAAGCCCGCGACCTCATCGTGGACGCCGCGCGCGAACGTCCTCCCGGCGCGTATGTGTGTTTCTGCGACGTCAACAGCGTCTCCTGCGCCTGCCGCGATCCCGCCCATCTCGCCGCGCTCAACAACGCCTTCCTCACCACGCCCGACGGCATGCCCCTCGTCTGGCTCGGCCACCGCGCCGGCCATCAGGCCATCACCCGCGTCTACGGTCCCGACCTTCTGCTCGAAGTCTGCGCCGCCACCGCTGGCACCGGCCTCACTCATTTCTTCTACGGCGCCGCACCCGGCACCGCCGACGCGCTCGCCTCCCAGCTTCGAGCGCGTTTCCCCGGCCTCACCGTCGCCGGCACGCACACGCCACCTTTTCGCGAACTCACCGTCGACGAAACCGCCGCACTGGAAACGACCATTCGCACACTGAGCCCCAACTTTTTCTGGGTCGGCCTGAGCACGCCCAAACAGGAAAAATTCATGGCCGCTTTCGCGCCGCGACTCGACGCCGGGGTGATGCTCGGCGTCGGCGCCGCCTTCGATTTTCTCTCCGGCAGCGTCCGCCAGGCCCCACACTGGATGCAACGCAGCGGCCTCGAATGGCTCTTCCGCCTCTGGACCGAACCCCGCCGCCTCGGCCCTCGTTATCTCAAAAACAACCCGCTCTTCATCCTCCGCATTCTCGCCGAAAAGCTGCGCCTGACGAAATACTGACAGCGCGTTCCCTTCCGAGGGTAGGGCGCGTTATCCCTAACGCGCCGGAGCGACACTGCCTTCTCGTTCGCATCAAGCCACCACCCCGTCGGCTCGAGTCGGCGGATTGGGGATAATCCGCCCTACCCCAATCTCCGTCCGCTTACAGCCTCCCGGGCCTCACACCCGCACAATCACATCCTTCGCCTCAAAGCGCACCTTCTTCGCCGTCGCGTACTTGTCGCCTTCTGCGCGGTAGCCAGCCGCACACGCCACCACCGTCGCGTAGTCGCCTTCGCTCAAGCCGAGGATCTCGTCGTATTTCGCCGGCTCGAGGCCTTCCATCGGGCACGTATCCACTTGGAGGATCGCCGCCGCCGCCATGAACTGACCGAGCGCGATATATATCTGATGCGTCTGCCAGAGGTCTAGACGGCCTTCCTTCGCCGCGCTTGCGAGATTGCCGGCGATCATCTTCCCAAAACCGGCGAGCGACTCCCGCGTCACCGTCTTCACGACAGCCACCCGGTCGAGGTATTTTTCGACGTGCGCGCTTCCGATGTTTTTGTGCACGGCAAACACGACGAAGTGCGAGCAATCCACCACCTGTGCCTGCTTGTACGAAGCCGCCATCAGGCGCTCCTTCACCGCCGGATTCGTCACCACCACAAATTTCCACGGCTGCAATCCCATCGACGACGGCGCGAGGATCAACGCCTGCTCCAGCGCCGCCCAAACGTCCGCCGGAATTTTCTTCGCGGGATCGAATTTCTTCGTGGCGTAACGCCAGTTGAGCGCGGAGACGAGTTGGTCGGGCGGGAGCGGAGCGATCATGCGGTTGTTAAATGAATACGTCGTACCGTGCGAAAGCCCCCGTCCGACGCAAACCCGCAACTCACGCTGCCGCCGCGTGACTCGCCCCGACCGGCGGTCACTCCTCACCGATCTTGAACCGGATCGGTTGCAGCATGCGCGTGTTCACCGTCTTTCCACGACGGAAACCCGGGCGGAATTTCCATTGTTTGACCGTTTTCACCGCGAGATCGTCGAAGGCGGAATTGTCCGAACTCACGACGCGCGGACTCACCACCTCGCCGCTGCGCGACACCACAAACTCAACCGTCACATGAGCCCCGGCCGCTTCCCGAATCAGGTGATGCGGAACCACCGGGGCCGGTTGAAACGTCGCCACCGGCGCACGATCCAGGTCTGCCAAATTAAAGATATTCGCCACGCTCGTAGCGGTGCCTCCCTTGCCTCCCCGGCGGAAATTCACGGGGATCTGCGTCAGGTTTTTCGCGCCCTCGACATCCGCGCGCGGCAACAACGACGTCATGTCGAACGCCTGCACGAAATCGCCCAGATTCACCGTGGCCGGCGAATCCTGGATCATGGGCACATCCACGCCAGCTAGCGCTTCGCCGCTCTCGCCCTCCGACTCCACGATTTCATCACCCACCAGATCCTCCTCCTTGAGTTTCGGCGGCACAAAAAACGCCACCTCCACCGTCTCGGTTTCCTCGATCACCGGCTTCGGCGCGAACTTGATGTTTCCCATCATAAAAAACGCTCCGTGCAAGGAGGCCGAAATCGCAAAGGCCAGCCACAGCATCGGAGCGCGTTTGGGTCCAGACGGATAACGCAGCGATCCTCCCGCATGCGGCGGATCGGCGGGCATCGCGCTCACTTTACCGCGCTTCGCTGCAAATACCGGCGGCACAAACCCGCTCAGGCCGGCCGCGACGCCGTTCCCATTCGGAGCTGTTTTCATGACCGAAATCTACTCCTGTTCGCCGCGATTGCTGCTCATGCCTTGGCAATAGTTGGGCTGTTTTTGCACCCACTATCAGCGCCTTAAATCACGCCTTTTCCCGGTGCGCCCAATACGCCGCCAGCATCCCGCAAACGATCAGTTGAAGCGGGTGATAAAACATGATCGGCAACAAAATCAGCCCCAGTCCCGGCGCCGATCCAAAGATCACTTTCGCCATCGGCACACCCGACGCCAGGGTCTTCTGCGGCGCGCAAAACGACGCCGCGATCTTGTCCGCGCGATCGAGCCTCAACAACCGCGCCATCAGCTCCACGCCACCCGTCGCCAGCGCGTAAATCACGAGCACCCCGCCCAACGCCACGAGCGTAATGCTGAAGCCGTACTGCGACCAGATCTGCGCTTTCACCGAGTTCGCAAACGCCGCAAACACGATGAACAAAATGATCGCGCTGCTCAGGTTCGCCAAAAGCTTCCGCCGCGCATCCACCCAGGCTCGCACCGCGCTCGACGCGCGCACCAGTTGTCCGAATGCCAACGGCATCAACAGCAACATCACGATCTCCACGATCACCGGCCCGAGCGCTTGCGACCGCCCTGACGACTTCATCAGCCACGCGACCCAGAGTGGTGTGATGAATACGCCGAGCAGGTTCGAGAGCACCGCGTTGAAAATCGCACCCGCCGTGTTTCCACGCGCCATCGTCGTCAGCACCACCGAGGTCGAAACCGTCGAGGGCAACACACACAGATAAAGAAAGCCCAGACGCAGATCCGGCGTCAGCCGCGCGCCCACCAACGCATCCAGCGCGATACCGAGCAGCGGAAACAGCAGGAAGGTGAAACTCTGCACCACCAGATGCAGCTTCCACTGCATCGCCCCCGCGCGCATCTGCGCCAGCGGCAGCGTTATCCCTTGGAAAAAGAAAATCAGCGCCACGCCCGCCTTCGTCGTCACCTCCGAGCGCAACCAGCCTCCGGTCGCGCCGGCCTCCGGAATCACCCAGGCAAGCGCCACCGCCAGCGGCAGCGACAGCACAAACCAGTTCTTCGCGAGAAACGTCTTCATACGTCAGCCCGGCGTAAGCTTGTTTCGCGCCCGCTTGCGCAACAGTTCGACCAGCTCCGCCCGCCCTTCGATTCGCAACGCCCACACCAGCCCCGCGTAAACCGCCGCCCCGCCCCCGATCAGCAGCACCAGCGCCGTCCCATCGCTCCACGTAGTCGCCGCGACATGACGCGTCCACCCCGCCCAGCCGGCCCAAACCAGCGCGCCCATCGCCGCGCTCGCCACGATGATTTTGACGATGTCCGCCGCCAGATGAGAAAGCGCCAGCTCCGGCCTCCGCCGTGTGAGTTTCAGCTGCAAGAAACACGCCTGCGCCACCGTCGCGAGCGTGCTCGCAAGCGCCAGACCCGTCGTGGAAAGGCTGCCCATCAACGCGAAGCTCAGCGTCACGTTGACGACAAAACTCAACAGCGCCGCCCACATCGGCGTGACCGTGTCCTTCTCCGCGTAAAACGCCCGCAACGCCAGATTCGCAAACGCCAGAAAAGGCAGTCCCGCCGCCGACACCGCCAGCACCGGCACCATCGCCGCTGTATCCGCCACGCCGAACTCCCCACGTTGAAACAACAACCGGATCACCGGCTCGCCCAACACCGCCAGCCCCGCTGCCGCCGGCAGATTCACCGTCAAAATCAGCCGCATCCCTTTCCGGTATGCCCCGCCCATCGCCGCAAAATCCCCCGCCGCCGCATAGCGCGAGATCAGCGGAAACACCACCGTCGTCACCGCGATCGCAAACACCCCGATCGGCAGCTCCATCAACCGTTGCGCGAAGTTCAATACCGACACCGCCGAGTCGTTGAGCGACAGCCCGATGAACCGCGACACCGTCATGTTAATCAAATACATAGCCGACCCGAGCACCGTCGGCCCCATCAGCCGCAAGATCGCCCTCACCGGCTCGCTCATCCGCGGCGCAAACCGCGGCCGCCAGCCTTCCCGCATCAACGCCCACGCCGGCACCGCCATCTGCAAAAACCCGCCGATCAACACGCCCGCGCACAACGCATTCATCTGCGTTTCCTTCATTTCAGGATGCAGCCACACCGCGCCCGCCAGCAGTCCGATCATCGCCAGATTCAACCACACCGGCGACAACGCCGGCTCCAGGAAACGCCCCAGCGTCTGCAACGCCGCGCTCAACGCCGCCGCCATGCATACGAAAATCAAATACGGAAACAGCACCACCGCCAGTGCCGCCCCCTGCCGCCACCGCCCCACCGTGTCCGCTTCCGCCCCACCCACGCGCCCCAGCGCCTCCAGCCACGTCGGCTGGCTGAAAACCAGCATCGCCACCGCCACCAGCACCACCGACGTCAGCAACAGCCAGGTAGAAACTTCATTCACCAAATTAAATGCGCCCGCCCGTTTCCGTTTCTCCAGCTCGTCATTGAGAGTCGGCACAAACGCCGCCGTCAACGCGCCCTCGCCCAGCAGCCGTCGAAACAGATTGGGCAGTTGAAACGCCGTGAAAAAAGCCGACGCCAACGCGCTCGTCCCAAACACCGCCGCCGTCAGACTATCCCGCACCAACCCGAGCAGGCGTGACACCATCGTCAACGACGCCACCAAGCTGATGTTCTTCAGGTTTTTCGACACACGCGCAGTTCTCGCGACGACGTTTTTTCTTAGCAAGACCGTAACCCTCCTCAAAATCCGCCCTCATTCGCGCCGCCCCCTTTTCCGCCCTTCCCCTTTGCCTCTCGCCCCTCGCCTAGCGCCCACCGCCATCGCCCCGAACCGGCATTGACGCACCTAATCCGCGGCGGCACCTTTCGCCGCGTCATGTCCATCGTTCCCAAACTCATCGAGAAGCTCCAGCGCCACCCCAAGCGCGTCGTTTTTCCCGAAGGGAACGACCCCCGCATCCTTCAGGCCGCGCGCCAATGGGTCACCCGCCGCATGGGCGCCCCCATCCTCCTCGGCGAACGCTCCGCCATCAAAGCCTCCGCCGCCCGCCTCGACCTCAACCTCCAGGGCATGCGCATCATCGATCCGGAGCGTAGCGAAGACTTCGAGGCGTTCGCCAGCCAGCTCGTCGAACTCCGCCGCGCCAAAGGCCTCACCCTCGACGAC